>JBATAV010000521.1:0-3525 GCA_049662025.1 Paracoccaceae bacterium
CTTACCGGATCTGGCGCAGCGGCGGAAGCGGCGGAATGAATTCCTCAAGATCGACATGGCCGACCGGTACCCCACGCGTCCCGGCCGTCCCGCGCATCACACCTCCCGCCTTCGCTTCGGCAGACGCGAAGCCTGTTCCAAAAATCACGCCGAGCGGCGCGTTTCTCGGCAGCCCGTTCTCATGATCGCTGTCAACCCCTTGTTTTATGGCAAATAATCCGGCGAGGCCGGGCGCAGCTTGATGTGGATGCGCAGGGTAGGAGACGGAACTGAGACGACGGTTGAGCAAGCTCTCATGCGCGGGTTGGTTACCGCATGACCGTGGTTTCGTCCTGGGGCTGCCTCGTTCTAAGTGGCGAGCGTCGACGATGTCGGCTCATAACAGGGCACGAGGGTTCCCCACCGCGTTCCGTCCCCAACCTTGCGCATCGGCATGATGAGGGCGTGTGTTGTAGTCTCAGCCTTGGGCTTTCACCCCGCAGATTGGAGCGGTCGTTACTGCCCGGGCGATGGCCCAGATGAAGCCGACCATCTCGCGGGCGATCGCCGTGATGACCACCACCTTCGCCTTCCCGGCCGCAATCAGATGACGGTAGCGTTGGCACATTCGCAGTTGCCCCTTCCAGGCGATGTCGCGCACGGCCTTGGACAGCGGTTCGAGCCGGGCATGGAGCTTCGGGCTGACACGGGCCTGCATCCGGTAGCTCCATGCGCCCTCGATCAGCGCGCGTCGGGCAAGGCCGCTGCCCGCCTTGGTGATGCCGCCCCTGCGCACAGCATTGCCACTGGAATGCTCAGATGGCGTGAGACCGAGATAAGCCATCAGTTGCCGCGGATTGCCGAAGCGCTGGAAGTCCCCCACCTCGGCCACCACCGTTACCGCGACGATGAATGCGACCCCGCGCATCGCCTGAACCGCCTCGGCCACCGGCGCCAGGGACCACCCCGGGAGAAGGTCCGCGATCTGACCCGTCAGCCGTTCGACCCGGGCCTCAGCATCGGTCACGGCATGGATGTAGTCCTGGAGCACGATCTGTTGCGCGGGATGCGTGAACCGCACCGTCGCGAGCCACCGCCTGTAAGCCTTGGTCCATCCCTTTTTCCCGGGATAGATCCGGCCGTGCCGCAGCAGGAAACCCTGCAGATGCTGGCGTGCCTTGCCCACCACCCGCATCGCCGTCGCGCGCGCGCGGACCAGATCGCGCATCGCCTCATGCGCCGCATCCGGCACCCAGACCGCCGTCAGTTCTCCCGCCCGGTGCAGCTTCGCCAGCATCACCGCGTCACGACGGTCGGTCTTCACCCGGTCGCCCGCCTTCACGGGGATCAGCGACGGCGCCACCACGATACAGTCATGCCCCATCTCGACGAGTTGGCGGTGCAGGCCATACCCGCACGGCCCCGCTTCGTAGCAGAAATGCAGACGACTTCCGCCAGCGTCGAGCTTCTCCACCAGCTTGCGGACATGATCGGGCCGGTGCGGCACCGTTCCCCAGTGGCGGACCTCGCCGCCGCGCTCGCCACGCGCAACCGCGACCGATATCGTCGCCTTGTGGACATCCAGCCCGATGAACGTGCTATCCTGCATCCGGTCTCTCCCCCATTCTTGAGGCTCGGCACCCGCCAACCGGGCGCAACCCTCGAACGGAGAATGCCGCGGGAGAGGCCACCAGCCCAGTCAGTTCAAGCCCAGATCATGGGGTCTAAGCCCAAGCTGGGGCTGTCGGGCAAGAACTATGGCCGCGCGGGATCTTCTTCGAGCAGGATTGGGCGGTCTGAAAAAGGTGATGCCGGTTGCCGGTGGCGGCATTCATGCCGGGCAGATGCACCAGCTGCTGGATCTGTTCGGCGACGACGTGGTGTTGCAGTTCGGCGGCGGCACCACCGGCCATCCGATGGGCATTCAGGCCAGCGCCACCGCCAACCGGGTTGCACTGGAGGCGGTGACTTTGGCCCGCAACGAGGGCCGCGACATCAGGAATGAAGGCCCGGAAATCCTGCGCGCGGCCGCCAAGTGGTGCAAGCCCGTGGAAGCTGCGCTGGATACCTGGGGCAACATCACCTTCAACCATGCTTCGACCGACACCTCGGACTTTGTGCCGCAGGTTTCGGTGGCGATGTACGGAGAAAGACCATGCGTATCACCCAAGGCTGCTTTTCCTTTCTGCCCGACCTGACCGATGACCAGATCACCGCGCAGGTGGACTATTGCCTGTCGAAAGGCTGGGCGATCGGGATCGAATAGACCGACGACCCGCACCCCCGCAGCATCTGTTGGGAGATGTGGGGCAACCCGATGTTCGACCTGAAAGACGCGAACGGCGTGACGATGGAGTTGGACGCCTGCCGCAAGTGCAGGGCGACAGCTATATGAAGTTCAACGCTTTCGACTCGACCCGTGGGTTCGAGACGGTGGTAATGAGCTTCATCGTCAATCGCCCGAAGGTGGAGCCGAAAATCCGCATGGTGCGGACCGAAGGGGACGGGCGGTCGATCCGCTATAACCACGAAGTGCTGCGCTGATGGCGGGGTTGCTGCACCGGCTGGGCTATGTGCGCAAAGGGCATCTGGTTTCGGTGACGCGCGACGATCTGGTGGGGCAATACATCGGCCATACCGCTCCGAAGACCTGCGAGGTGTTGAAGAAGGCGCTGGGCGGGGTTCTGTTCATCGACGAGGCCTATTACCTGTGGAAGCCCGACAACGAGCGCGACTATGGCGCCGAGGCGATCGAGATCCTGTTGCAGGTGATGGAGAACAACCGCGCCGATCTGGTGGTGATCCTGGCCGGATATGCCGACCGGATGGATGCCTTCTTCCAGTCGAACCCCGGTTTCCGCAGCCGGATCGCGCATCACATCGAATTTCCCGATTATTCGGATGCCGGGTTGGGGCAGATCGCGGAGGGGATGCTGGCGGGGCAGAACTATGTGCTGAGCGCTGGTGCAAAGGCCGCGATGGCCGCCTATGTCACCGCCCGCCGTGCCCAGCCGCATTTCGCCAATGCGCGATCGATCCGCAATGCGCCGGACCGGGCGCGGCTGCGGCAGGCGAACCGGTTGTCTTCTGCCTCTGGCCCCGTGGACGCAGAGGCGCTATCCACCATCGAGGAAGAAGATATCCGCGCCAGCCGGGTCTTCCTTGGCGGGCTGGCGCATGAGCGAAAGGCTGTTGAATGACGTTTTCCAGGCAAATCAAGATTGCGCCCTCGATCCTGTCGGCCGATTTCGCCGATTTCGGGCGTGAGATTCAGGCGATTGAAGCTGCGGGTGCCGATTGGGTGCATGTCGATGTGATGGACGGCCATTTCGTGCCGAACCTGACCTTCGGGCCGCCTGCGGTGGCGGCGTTCCGGCGGCACGTCAAGACGGTGATGGATGTGCATCTGATGATCTCGCCGGTCGATGTCTATATCGACGCCTATGCAAAGGCCGGCGCCGATATCCTGACCGCGCATGTCGAGGCGGGGCCGCATTGCCACCGCACCATGCAGGCCATTCGCGGCGCGGGGATGAAGGCGGGTGT
>JBATAV010000522.1:0-2933 GCA_049662025.1 Paracoccaceae bacterium
GCGCGGGCCGGATCGGCTGCTTGACAGGCTATGCCGAACAGCTGCTCTGCCCGTACACGCAGGCCTTTGCTCATCTCAGGCCCCGGCGATTTGCTTGGCCTTCTGGACCAGCACCTCGGCCTGCCGGATCGAGGCATAGTCGATCAGCCGCCCATCCAGCGACACCGCGCCCTTGCCTTCGGAGGCGGCCTTTTCCATCGCTTCCAGGATGCGCTTGGCCCGCGTCACTTCGGTGTCTGACGGGCTCATCACCTCGTTGGCCAACGCGATCTGGCTGGGGTGGATCGCCCATTTACCCTCGCAGCCCAGCACGGCAGCGCGCTTGGCCGCAGCCCTATAGCCGTCGGAGTCCGAGAAATCGCCGAACGGACCATCGACCGGCCGCAGCCCGTTCGCCCGCGCCGCAACCACCATCCGGGCCAGCGCATAGTGCCACATGTCGCCCCAATGAACGGCGCGGCTGCCGTCATCCAGCGGGTCGGTCAGCACGGCGTAATCGGGGTTCACACCGCCGATGATCGTGGTGCGCGCGCGTGTCGATGCGGCATAATCGGCCACCCCGAAATGCAGGCTTTCGTTGCGCTTCGATGCGCCCGCTATCTCGGTGACGTTCTGCATGCCCAAGGCGGTCTCGATGATATGCTCGAACCCGATGCGCTTCTTGTACCCCTTCGCATCCTCGATCTGGGTGACCATCATGTCCACGGCATAGACGTCGGCGGCGGTGCCCACTTTCGGGATCATGATCAGGTCCAGCCGCTCTCCGGCCTGCTCCACGACGTCCACGACATCGCGATACATGTAGTGCGTATCCAGTCCGTTGATTCGAATCGACATGGTCTTCTTGCCCCAGTCGATCTCGTTCAGGGCCTTGATGATGTTTTTGCGGGCCTGCACCTTGTCATCCGGCGCGACCGCGTCTTCAAGGTCGAGGAAGACCACATCAGCATCGGATTGTGATGCCTTCTCAAACATTTGCGGGGCGCTGCCGGGAACAGCCAGTTCGCTGCGGTTAAGCCGTGCCGGGGCCTGCTGAATGACGTGGAAGGACATTTGATCGCTCCTTGGTGTTGTGGTTCGGGGAAAGTCTCTTAGCCATCCGCGAAACACTGATTTACTGTCAAGAATAAAATTTTCACTCATCTAAGACACGCGAGGTCGCTCAGTAGTCGCCCCGGTTGGCCAGATTGGCATAGTAGAAGGCAATCGCCTGAGTCCGGTTCTTGACCGACAGTTTGTCGAACAGGTTTGACAGGTGGAACTTCACCGTGTTGGTGCTGATGTCGAAATCCTGTGCCAGTTCGCGGTTCGTCAGGCCGCGCGACAACGCCTCAAGCAACGAGCGTTCGCGCTTGGACAACTGGTCGATCGGGTCCTGCTGCAGCTTTCGGATATCCAGGAACGGAAACACCATCCGCCCTTTCGCGACCGTCAAACAGGTGTCCAGCAGCTGATCGACCGATCCGGACCGCGCTGCAAATCCGGCGGCCCCCGCAGACATCGCCTTGCGAGGGACATCCGAAGTGTCGTCGCCATAGACGACCAATCGTGGCGCATCTGCCTGTTCTCGCAGCACGTCGATCAGCTTGGCGCCGCCAAGCGCCGGAAGGTTCCAGTCAATCACCCCGACCTCCACCGGCATCCGAATCGCCGCGCCAAGAAACCCCTCGGCCGTGCCTGATGTGGCAACCAGCGAGAATCTCGGGTCCTGATCAAAGATCGCGGACATTGCGGTCAGAACCAGCGGATTGCTGTCCGCCAGAATGACCGTAATCGGTGGATCGCCTTTGCCTTGCACGATATTTGCCATCAACAGAACCCAAATACTACCCATTCAGGTAGGGAATACATTAGCATACCACGGTATATCCACCATTATGGGTAGGCAATACACCATCCTATTGGATGCCCAAAAGCAGGATATAGGAATGTTGTGCCCCGTGTCGAGGCGGTGTTTCATGATGGTCAGAGAAGTTGACCGGAAGGAAAGACGAGGGTGACTCACCCAAGACCTCCACCTTCTCGGAGACTGACCGAAGAGCTTTCAAAGCAAGGTGCCCAGATGACCGAAGCCAACCTGTTCCCGAGACTGGAGATCCCCGAAACCCTGGCCGCCGGGCCTGGCCCTGGAAACACCGACGCCCGCGTTCTGGCCAGCTTTGCCAACGCCGGTCTGGCCGATCACATGCAGGCCGATGTTCTGCGGGGCATGATCGAATGCAAGGAAATGCTGCGCCGCGTCTGGGGCACCCGCAACACCCATACCTTCGGCGTGGCCGGCACCGGGTGGAGCGGGCTGGACAGCCTGTTCAGCGCGATCCTGCCAGGCGATACGGTGGTTGCCTTTGCCAACGGCACCTTCAGCGGCATCGACGCGCTGACCGTCCGCACCAAGGCCGCCAGTCGCGATGATCTGCGCAAGGACGCACTGAATCCCAAGCCGGCGAATGTGACCGTGATCGAGGTACCGCATGGCCAGTCGGTGACCGGCGAGATTGTCGAACAGGCGTTGGCCGCCAAGAAGCCGAAATGGGCGGTGATGGCGCATTGGGAAACCGGCTCGGGCCGGATCAACGACCTGCGCGGCTTTTCTGATGCCTGCGAGCGTCATGGGGTGATGGGCCTGATCGACGCGGTCTCATCGCTGGGCGTGGCCGATTTCGGTATCGACGATTTCCCCGGCGTGGTCGGTTGGGCCTCCTGCCCGCAGAAGGGCGTTCTTTGCCTGCCGCTGACCTATGCACCCGTCAGCTTCACCGACCGCTACATTGCGGAACTGCTCGAAAACGGCTGCTACAGCTATGTGCACAACCCGATCCTCGAGGCCCGCCACTGGGGCATTGTCAATGGCAAGGACGTAGCGGCGGGTAGCTATCACCGCACCCATTCCGGCTACGCCGTCGCCGCTTTCCACGAGGCGCTGAGGATCAATC
>JBATAV010000523.1:0-2134 GCA_049662025.1 Paracoccaceae bacterium
GCCTCATCCGGCTTTGTCCAGCTGACGCGCGTGGGCCCCGAATCGCTGCCCGCGCCAGTGCCGGCGCTGGTGCCCGCAGCAGAGGTGCCGACGGCCGATGCCCCGCTTCCCGAACCGGAAGTGGCCCCCCTGGCCCCCTCCGATCCGGCTGATCCGGTCGATCCGGTCGATCCGCCAGAGGATCTGGCCGGGCAACTGGAGGCCATGGGCAGCGCGGCGCTGGACGATCTGGTGTTCGATTCCGGCTCGGCGACGCTGGAAGATGGCAATTATGCCTCGCTTGCCGCCCTGGCCGACTGGCTGAAGGCCGACCCCGCGCGCCGTGTGGCCCTGGTCGGGCATACCGATTCTTCTGGAGGGCAGGCGGCCAATATCGCCCTGTCGAAAAAGCGGGCCGACGCCGTGCGGCAGGTTCTGATGATGCGCCTGGAGGTCAGGCCCGCGCAGGTGGTGGCCGAAGGCGTCGGGCCACTGGCACCGCGCGCGACCAACCAGACCGAAGCGGGACGCATGAAAAACAGGCGGGTCGAGGTCGTGGTGACCTCGACCCAGTAGGCGGCCCCTTACGGGGGAGCGTGGGGCCGCTGGCGCCGCCTGGCTGTCGCCGGGCGGAATGGATTCACCAGTTGTCGGGCCCCTTGTCGATGAAGCGGCGGGCCAGAAAGTCGATGAAGGCGCGCACCTTGGGCTGGGTGAACCGGCCCGGAGGATAAACGGCATAGATCCCAAGCGCCTCGGTCGGAAGGCCGGGGATGGCTTCTTCGACCTGGCCATCGCGCATGGCGTCGGCGTAAAGGAAGCTGGGCAGATAGGCGATGCCAAGGCCGGAGACGGCGGCGTTCAGCAGGCTTTGCCCGTCGTTCACCGTCAGCCAGCCGGCCGAGCGGACCTGCCGCTTTTCGCCCGAGGGTGCGGTGATCTTCCAGACGTTGCCGTTGGCCTGATTCGAGTAGTGCAGCAGTTTGTGCTCGTTCAGGTCGTCGATCTTCATCGGGCGGCCGAACTTCTGGAAATAGGCCGGGCTGCCGATCATCCGCTTGGTGGTGTCGGTCAGCTTGCGGGCCCGAAGGCTGCTGTCTTCCAGATCTCCCACCCGGATGGCCATGTCGAAGCCTTCCGAGATCAGCTCGACATAGCGGTTGTTCAGCACCATGTTCACCGTGATGTCAGGGTATTCCAGCAGGAAATCCCCCAAGATCGGTGACAACAGGTTCACCCCGAAGTCGGTGGCGACCGAGATGCGCAACAGGCCCGAGGGTGCTGACTGCATCGAAGTGACCAGTGCGTCGGCCTCGCCCGCGTCGTTCAGGACACGGCGGGCGCGGTCATAATATGCCAGGCCGATCTCTGTGGGAGAGACGCGGCGGGTCGTGCGGTTCAGAAGGCGGGCGCCCAGACGGGCCTCCAGCGCTGAGACATGCTTCGAAACGGCAGATTTCGAGATGCCCATCTTCTTGGCCGCATCGGTAAAGCCGCCCTGGTCCACGACCATTGCAAAGGCTTCCATTTCGGTCAGTCGGTCCATTGTTCTCCCCAAACGAGCAGATGCGTGGTCATTCACCCTTATTGACCTTCAATTCGGGCGGGATCGGGGCGGGGCTGCGTCCGATCCGGGGAATTACCGCGGATCGTTGATGGCGCGGAAACGCTCGCAGGTTGTGCGAAAGGGCGCCGAAACAGCCCGTCGCGGTGGCGGAAAATGGCACAAGGTGGTGGCATCGGCGGCTTTCCCGCAGGGCGAGAGGGGGCTTTGGGCGGGGCTTTTCCGCCGATTGATGCCTGCACTGGACGCGGCGGATCAAGAGGGCCAGCTAGGGGCAGGGCGGCAAGGGCCAGATCGGCCGTCGCCTGACATGCAACCTAAAGGAGACTTCCGATGAAACTTTTTGCACTTGCTCTTGCCCCCGTCCTCCTGGCGTTCCCGGCCTTCGCCGCCGATCTGCCGATGGTCGAGGATGCCGATGCAAGCGGGGCCTATTCGCTGGCCGAGTTGCAGACGGTCTGGAAAGACCTGACCGAAGACAACTTCATGGCGATCGACACCAATGCGGATGGTTCGGTGGATGCCACCGAGTTGCAGACCGCCTGGGACAATGGCGTGCTGAAGCCGGTCGAGGGCTAAGCCACCAGGGGC
>JBATAV010000524.1:0-9121 GCA_049662025.1 Paracoccaceae bacterium
GCCCTGGCGCGCGCGCTGGCGCCGCAGCCCAAGGTTTTGCTGCTGGATGAACCGCTGAGCGCGCTGGACCTGCAACTGCGCAAGGAAATGCAGATCGAGCTGAAGCGGTTGCAGACCGAGACCGGCATCACCTTTGTCTTCGTGACGCATGATCAGGAGGAAGCCCTGACCATGTCGGACCGGATCGGCGTGATGTCGAATGGAAAGCTGCAGCAGGTGGGCAGCGCAAAGGACATCTACACAAGGCCGAAGAACCGCTTTGTCGCCAGTTTCATCGGCGAGACCAACTTTCTGACCGGCACCGCAGAGCAAGGCAGCCTGCGTCTGGCCAGTGGCGACCGGATCGAGGTGGCGGGTCTGACGGCGGGCGGATCGGCCACGGTGACGGTACGGCTGGAACAGTTGCGGCTGGGCGCGGTCGCCGACGGCGGCCTGCCCGCGACCGTGACAGCCCTGGTCTATTTCGGCACCGACACCCATTGCCACATGGCGCTGAAGGACGGCACCGAAGTGGTGGCGCGGCTGCAAAGCCCGGCCACGGGCGACGCAGGGCTGACGGTGGGGCAGGATGTGGGCATTCGCTTTGCCCCCGGCGCCGTGCAGGTGGTGGAGGATTGAGATGAGCCGCACCGAAGACGCAATGGTCAAACGCTCGGCCCGCAACGGCTGGTTGCTGTCGACGCCCGCGCTGGTGCTGTTGTTCGTGGCCGCCGCCGGACCCTTGCTGATCGTGGTGGTCTATTCCTTTCTGACTCCGGGCAAATACGGCAACGTGGAGTGGGCCTTCAGCCCGAACGGCTGGATCGGCATCCTGTGGTCGAAGGACATCTTCAGCGGCGAGTACGTTCTGGCCGATGCGCATCTGACGATCTTCTGGCGGTCGGTGAAGCTGAGCTTGCTGACCACGATCTTCACCTTTGCGGTCGGGTTCCCGACGGCCTGGTTCATTGCCACCCGGCCCGCACGGCAACGCGCGCTGTGGCTGTTTCTGATCACCATTCCGTTCTGGACCAACCTTCTGATCCGCACCTATGCGATCAACGAGGTGTTGCGCCGCGAGGGGCTGGTCAACACGGTGCTGTTGAAGCTGAGCGCGGGTCTGAACGCGGCGGCCGAGGCGGTGACCGGGACCAGCCCCGGCTGGAACCTGTTCAATGCGCCGCTGGACATGCTGTACGGCCCCTTCGCGATCTTTGTCGGCATGACCTATGTCTACCTGCCCTTGATGGTGCTGCCGCTGTTTGCCTCCATCGACCGGTTCGACATGAAGCTGCTGGAGGCGGGATATGACCTTTACGCCAGCCGGATGCAGGTGTTGCGCCGGGTGATCCTGCCGATCGTCAAGCCGGGGATCATCGCCGGCTCGATTCTGGTCTTCGTGCCCTCGCTTGGTGCCTATGTCACGCCGCGGGTGCTGGGCGGCGGCAAGCAGATGATGATCGGCAATTTCATCGAGTTGCAGTTCGGTCAGGGGCGCAACTGGCCCCTGGGGGCGGCGCTGTCGATGATGCTTCTGATCGTGGTGATGGCGGCGCTGCTGATCTATGTCCGTTATGCCGGCCGCGACGGAGGGCAGAACAATGGCTGAGCGTTCGTTCGAGGTTTCGCGCCTGCCCGGCTTTGCCACCACGGCGATCCTGGTCTTTGTGGCGCTGTATCTGCCGATCTTCACGCTGGTGGCCTATTCGTTCAATGCCAGCCAGTCGGTAGCGGTCTGGGGCGGGTTTTCCTTTGACTGGTATGGCAAGGCCTGGGCCAACCAGCAGGTCAAGGATGCCACCATGCGCTCGCTGATCATCGCGGTCTCGGCGGCGGCGGTCTCGACCACGGTGGCGACCATGGCGGCTTTGGGCACGACGCGGCGGGCGGGGTTCAAGGGCCAGACCTTCATCTATGTGATGATCAACCAGCCCCTGATGGTGCCCGAGATCGTGACAGCGGTGGCCTTGCTGATCCTGTTCGGCATCATCAAGCAGGCGACGGGGATCCAGGGCCTAGGCTATGTGATCCTGGCGCACTCGGCCTTTTGCATCCCCTTTGCCTATCTGCCGATCAGGGCGCGGCTGGAGGGGATGGACCTGACGCTGGAAACCGCGGCGGCCGACCTTTACGCCAGCCCCTGGGCGACGTTCCGGCGGGTGACGCTGCCCTTGCTGTTGCCGGGGATCATTGCCGGCGCCATGCTGGCCTTCGTGATCAGCCTTGATGATGTGGTGATCACCGAATTCGTCAAGGGTGGTGGGCAGGACACGCTGCCGACCTATCTTCTGGGCCAGCTGCGTCGCCAGCTGACGCCCGAAATCAACGCCGTCTCGGCCATGCTTCTGGCTGTGACGGTGGTGCTGCTGACCGCGTTTTTCCTTTTGACGCGCAAGAAGAACGACTGAAACCACCAACTGGGAGAAGAAAATGAAAAGACTTCTGACCGCGACCGCGTTCCTGATGGGAACCACCGGCCTTGCCGCCGCCGAGGGGCAATTGCAGCTTTACAACTGGGGCAACTACACCTCGCCCGAGCTGCTGACCAAGTTCGAGAAAGACACCGGCATCAAGGTGACGGTGACCGATTACGACAGCAACGACACCGCCCTGGCCAAGGTCGAGGCCGGCGGCTCGGGGTTCGATCTGGTGGTGCCTTCGGCCAACTTCGTGCAGATCTGGGTTGAAAAGGGCCTGATCGACGAGCTGGACATGGCCAAGCTGACCAACCACAAGAACATCGCGCCGGAATGGATGGACGTGCCTTGGGATCCGGGCCGCGTGCATTCCGTGCCGTGGCAGTGGGGCACCACCGGGATCGCGGTGAACACCAAGGTCTATGGCGGCGATCCGAACACCTCGGCGGTGTTCCTGGACGTGCCGGATGAGTTGAAGGGCAAGATCAACGTCGTGCCCGAGATGAACGACATCATCAGCCTGGCGCTGTGGTATGTCGGCGGCGAGCCCTGCACCGAGGATACCGAAGTGCTGAAGAAGGCGCGGGACGCGCTGCTCGCGGCCAAGCCGAACTGGCTGTCGATGGATTATGGCGCCACCGAGAAGATGTCGAACAACGACTGGGCGGCAAGCGTGAACTGGAACGGTTCGACCATGCGGATCCGGCTGGCCAATCCGGACGTGGTCTATGGCTATCCGAAGGAAGGCTATCCGGTCTGGATGGATTCGGTGGCCGTGCTGAAGGACGCGCCGAACAAGGACAACGCCTATACCTTCATGAACTACATCCTGGAGCCGGAGAACGCGGCGATGATCTCGGCCTTTGCGCGCTATGCCAATGGCGTGGCCGGGTCGGATGCCTTCATGCCCGAAGACATGAAGGCAGCACCTGAAGTGGTGGTGCCGGAGGAGTTCAAGGCCGCGGGGCATTTCCTGCCGACCTGCTCGCCGAAGGCACAGGAATATTACACCGCGATCTGGACCGAGTTGCAGAAGTAAGCGCAGTGACCGGACGGTGACTTGTTCGTGTGCGGGGGCCCAGGGGCCCCGGCACATTCCGTTTTGTGGCGCGGGCCTTCGCCCACGCACGGCGGGGGCGCTTCGCCCCCCGCACCCCCCGAGAGTATTTGGAAAGGCGCAACTCATGCTGGAGTGGTCTGCATCCGAACTGTCGCGTGCCATTCATGCGCGCAAGGTGGCGCCGTCGGAGGTGATGGCGGCGCACTTGGGCCGCGTGGCGGCAGTGAACGGCGCGGTGAATGCCCTTGTGTCGCTGCGCGATCCCGAGGCGCTGATGGCCGAGGCGCGTGGGCTGGATGATGCGCAGCCCAAGGGCTGGCTGCACGGGATTCCGCTGGCGGTGAAGGATCTGGTGGCGACGGCAGACTTGCGCACGACCTGGGGTTCGCCGGTCTACGCCGATCATGTCCCGGCAAAGGACGATCTGCTGGCGGCGCGGATGCGCAGCGCGGGGGCGGTGTTCACCGGCAAGACCAATGTGCCGGAATGGGGCCAGGGCTCGCATTCGTTCAATCCGGTGTTCGGGGTGACGCGCAACCCCTATGATCTGTCGCGGTCCGCAGGCGGGTCATCCGGCGGCGCGGCAGCGGCACTGGCGGCCCGGATGGTCTGGGTGGCGGACGGGTCCGACATGATGGGGTCGTTGCGCAATCCGGCGGGGTTCTGCAACGTCTATGGCTTGCGCCCGACCTGGGGGCTGGTGCCTGCGGACGCGGCGGGAGATACGCATCTGGCAACCCTGGCGACCGAGGGGCCGATGGCGCGGACGGTCGAGGATATCGCCCGGTTTCTGCGGGTTCTGGCGGGGGAAAACCCCGAAACGCCGTTCCCGCGCGCGATGCCTGATGTGCTGTCCGGGCTGGACCGGGGCGTGAAGGGTGCCCGCATCGGCTGGCTGGGCGACTGGGGCGGCGCCTATGCGATGGAGCCGGGCATTCTGGACGCCTGCGACGCGGGCCTGCGGGTGCTGGAGGATCTGGGCGCGGTGGTGGAGCCTTTGGCGCCGCCCTTTCCGGCCGAGCAGTTGTGGCGATCTTGGGTCACCTTGCGCGCGATGCTGAGTGCCGGGGGCAAGCGGGCGCTTCATGAAAATGCCGCGCACCGCGCGCTGACCAAGCCCGAGACGATCTGGGAGATCGAGCAGGGTCTGGGCCTGACCGCGCAGGCGGTCTACGAGGCCAGCGTGATCCGCAGCCGCTGGTATGCCCATGCGGCGCGGCTGTTCCAGCGGTTTGACGCGGTGGTGCTGCCGACAGCACAGGTCTGGCCCTTTCCGGCCGAGTGGCGCTGGCCGCAGCAGATTGCGGGGCGGAAGATGGACACCTACCACCGCTGGATGGAGGTGGTGGTGCCGGCCAGCCTGATCGGCCTGCCGGCATTGTCGGTGCCGGTGGGGTTTTCGCCCACAGGCCTGCCTTGTGGCATGCAGATCATCGGCCGGTCCGGCGATGATGCGGGGGTCTTGGCCATTGGGCAGGCCTGGCATCGCGCGACCGATTGGCCGGGGCGGCGCCCGCCTCTGGTGGCGGGGCTGGCTTCGCGTTAAGGCTGGGGCAAAAGGGGGCTAAATGCGCGTTCTTGTCATCGGGTCCGGGTCGATCGGGCGGCGGCATCATGACAATCTGGGCGCGCTGGGCGTGGCATCAAAGCTGTTGTCGTGGCGCGAGGCGCGGATTTCGGGAGCCGAACGTGCGATGGCCGAGGCCGAGGCCGTGGTGGTGGCCACCGCGACCGACATCCGCCTGCCGCTGATTGCAGCGGCGGCCAACCGGGGCTTGCCGGTCTATGTGGAAAAGCCGCTGGCCTTTGCGGCGGATGAGGTGGAGGCGATTGCGGCCGCCGCCGCCCCTGTGGCCAAGCGGTCGATGCTGGGGCTGATGATGCGCTATCATCCGGCGTTCCGGGCGCTGGCGGTGGCGGACCTGTCCGACGTGTTCCAGTTCGCGCTGACCATCGGCCATGATGTGACGCAATGGCGGGCGGATTGGCGGTTTTCGCAAAGCTATGCGGCGCGGGGTCTGGGCGGCGGCGTGCTGCTGGATTTGTGCCATGAGCTGGACATGGCGGCCTGCCTGTTCCCCGGCCTTGCGGTGACGGGGGTGGAGAGTCTGGGCCACTCCGGCTTTCCGGGGGTGGATTTCGCCAGCCGGGTTTCTTTGGCTGCTCAAGGGCTTGTCGGTGATGTCTCGATGGATTACCTGACCCCCGGCCTGCACCGCCGCGCCAATCTGCGGGGGTCCGAACGGATGCACGACTTCGACTTTGCCGCGCAGATCTACCGCGTGACCGAGGCGGGCGGCGCGCGCGTGCTGGACCTGCCGCTGGAACGCAACGCGATGTTCCTGGACGCGATGCGCGACTTTCTGGCGCTGGTCTCTGGCGCGGCGGTGTCTGATGTGGAGCACCTGCCGCGGCTGGATCTGTGCCTGCCCTCGGCCCGGCTGGTGGCTGAGGCCTGGGGGGCGCGGCGGTTCATCGGCACGATCACCAAGGAGATCCCATGATGCAGGTTTTCAGATGATTCTGGGCCATATCGGCGCGCGCAAGGGCAGCAAGGGCGTGCCGCGCAAGAACTTTCGCGCCATTTGCGGCAAGCCGCTGATCGACTGGTCGCTGGACCAGTTGTTCGCGCATCCGTCGGTGGACGCGGTGGTGGTTTCTACCGATGACGTGGAAATCTATGATCACGCGGTGGCCAAGGGCGCACTGAAGATCGGGTTGCGGCCGGCGCATCTGGCCACCGAAACGGCGGGAAAATGGGGCGTCTGGCAGCATGCGCTGGAGGCATCGGAGGCGCTGGTGGGGCCGGTCGATGCCTTTCTCGACCTTGATTGCACCTCGCCGCTGCGGTTGCCCGAAGATATCACCGGTGCGCTATTGCTTTACAATATCGAACATCCGGACCTGGTGATGAGCTGTTGTGAGGCGCGAAAGAATCCATATTTCAACCTTGTGGAGCCTGACGCCACTGGCGCGCTGCATGTGTCGAAACCGCTGCCCGGTGGCGTTGTCGCACGCCAGCAAGCGCCGGTGGTCTATGAGCATGCGGCCAGCACCTATGTCGTCTCTCCGGCCTATCTGAAGCGGTCGAAGGGGCTGTGGGAGGGGCGGGTGATCCCCTATCTGATGCCGCCCGAACGCTGCGTCGATATCGACAGCCCGTTCGACTTCCGACTGGTGGAATTTCTGCTGAAAGAGGCACTGAATGACTGATCAATTGACGGGCCGCACGGTTTTCATCACCGGATCGGGGGGGGTTCTGGGGTCTACCTACGTCCGCCGGATGCTGGCCGAAGGGGCGCGGGTGATTTCCTCCGACCTGCCCGGGCACCGCGCCGATGCGCTGGTGGAAAGCCACGGAGTCAACCCGAACTTCCGCTTCTATCCCCTTGATGTGGCAAGCGAAGACGAGATTGTCGAGATCTTCCCCCGCATCCTGAAGGACGGCTGGCAGCCGAATGTGGTCCTGAACAACGCCGCCATTACCGGCGAGTTGCTGATGGGCGCGGGCCAGTCCTTCCCCGATTTCGCCGACCTCAAGGTCAGCGATTGGGAGAAGACCATGCGCACCAACCTGACCGGGCCCTTTCTGATTGCCCGGCAGATGGACCGCGACATCGTTGGCAAATGGCCCTGCACGCTGATCAACGTCGCCTCGATGTATGCGCTGAACGGCGCGCATCACCGGATTTACGACGGCATGCCGTTCAAGAATTTCTCGGCTTACGGCGTGTCGAAGGCGGGCATTCACGGGTTGACGGTCTGGCTGGCGGGCTATTGGGCGGGGCGCGGGGCGACGGTGAACACCATCGCGCCGGGGGCCGTCTTCAACAACCATTCCGATGAGTTTCAGAAACGGGTGGGCGAGCTTATCATGCTGAATCGCATGGCAAAACCCGATGAGATTGCGGATACGATGCTGTTTCTCGCCTCGGCCCAGGCGGGCTACATGACCGGGCAGATCATCAACGTGGACGGCGGCTTCAGCGGCTGGTGAGCCAGGGCGCAAGCGCCTGAAGCGTCTTTTCCGTGGCCCCGGAATGGGCGGCAAGGAAGGCGCTGATTTCCCCACCCGAGGGGCCGGGCCAGCCCTCGGGAGAGAGGGCATCCTGCAACGCCGCGGGCGTCTCGACATGGTGGCAGACGCCTGCGGCAATCGCCTCGGCCGCGGGATATTCGATGGTGTGTATGGCGGGGCCGACGATCACCGGCTTGCCCAGCGCAAGCGGCTCGATGATGTTGTGGGCACCGTGCGGAGAAAAGCCGCCGCCTGTCACCACGCGGTCGGCAAGGGCCAGGTAGAAATACATCTCGCCCAGGCTATCTCCAAGCAGGATATCTGTTTTTTCAATGACTTGCAGAGACAGGTTCGCGTCGAAACCGGTGCTGCGGCGGGTCGCTTTCAGGCCCATTGCAGACAGCATTCCGGCCACCCGATCAAAGCGCTCGGGCTTGCGCGGCACATAGACGACGAAGGGCGGGTCGGGGGCGGCAAGGGCGGCTTCGATGGCCGAGAGGTAGATCTCATCCTCGCCCTCGACCACCGAGGCGAAGGTGATCACACGGCGGGTTCCGGCAAGGCCCGCGCGCGCGGCCTGGGCAGCGGCGACCTGCGCAGGCGGGATCGGTTGGTCAAAGCGCAATTCGCCGGTGATGTGGATATTCTGCACCCCCACGGCGGCGAACCGGTCGGCCTGCAGTTGCGATTTCACCAAGGCGCCGGCAAAGCCGCGCATGATGGCGGGACGCAGCGGAAAACGGGCATCGCGGGCGACGGATTTTGACGGATAGCCGGCATTGCACATGTAAAGCGGCACACTGGCGGCGCGGGCGGCAAAGACCATGCGGGGCCAGATCTCCACCTCCATCACCAGCCCGAGTTTGGGGCGGAAGGCGCGGAAGAAGCCTTTGAAGCACCAGAGGAATTCAAACGGCACCCAGACCGCGGCCAGCTTGCCGGCGGCAATCTCGGGGCCAAAGGCACGGGTGGCTTCGCGCCGACCGGCGGGGGTGAAATGGGTGGTCACCACCTGTTCGCCGCGATCCAGCAGGGCGCGGATCAAGGGCACGGCGCTGCGCATCTCGCCCAGGGAGACCGCATGAACCCAGACCGCGCCGTGCATCCGCTGGTGGTAACGGCCGAAGCGTTCGGCAAGGTGGCGGGTGTAGTCGGGGTCTTTCCGGCCCCGGCGCCAGAGATAGAGCAGGATTGCGGGCAGAGCCAGCGTCCACAGAGCCGACCAGAGGGCGAGGAATATCCTCATGCCATCAGCCCCAACAGGTCGCGGGCCAGCGGGGCAAGGCTGTCTTTTGCGGCATCAGACAGGGCGCGGGCGCGGGCGGCCATGCTGCCGTGATCCTGCGTCAGGGCGGCGCCAAGGGTTTCCGCCGAAATGGCAAGGGCCGCCCCTGCCCCGTCCAATTCATTGTAATCGGCGGAAAAATTCTCGGTCCGGGGGCCATGCAGGATGGCGCAGCCCAAAGCCGCCGCCTCCCAGGGGTTATGGCCTTCGACCGGGCCGAAGCTGCCGCCGACAAGCGCCACCGGGGCCAGCCGATACCACAGACCCAACTCGCCATAGACATCGGCGATGTAGGCGGTACCGCCGGGGGCATCGCCCGAGGACTGGCGGCTGACCTGATGGCCTGCGGCGCGGGCGGCGGC
>JBATAV010000525.1:0-2389 GCA_049662025.1 Paracoccaceae bacterium
TTCAGCTCGAAGAACACCTTGACCTCGCCGTCTTCGGTGGTCTCGCCCACGGTCTGCAGGCGGATTTCCAGCGTCTTGCCGGGGTCGATCTCGGCGGTGATCTCGTCGCCCGACTCCATCCCGTAAAAGAACGTCCGCGTCGGCAGCGTGCGCACCGGGCCATACATCCGGTGGCGACCCATGTAGTCGAGGAACACCTTGGGATACATCAGATAGCCGTTCAGATCCTCATCATCGATCTTGAAGCCGTTGAGTTCCTTGGAAACCCTGGCCCGCACCGCCTCCAGATCCACCGCAGGCAGCGATTTGCCGGGGCGCTCGGTCAGGGGCGCCTCGCCTTTCAAGACCTTCTTCAGAATGCCCTGCGGCCAGCCGCCATGCGGTTGGCCCAGATTGCCCTTCAGCATGTCGGCCACCGATTCCGGGAAGGCCACATCGACCTTCGGGTCTTCGACCTGCGCGCGGGTCAGCCCCTGCGCCACCATCATCAGCGCCATGTCACCCACCACCTTCGACGACGGCGTGACCTTGACGATATCGCCGAACATCTGGTTGGCATCGGCATAGGCCTGCGCCACCTCATGCCAGCGATCCTCCAGCCCCAAGGACCGCGCCTGCGCTTTCAGGTTGGTGAACTGGCCCCCCGGCATCTCGTGCAGATAGACCTCGGAGGCAGGCGCAGGCAGACCGGATTCGAACGCCGCATATTGCCGCCGCACGCCCTCCCAATAGTCCGAGATTGCCCGGATCGCGCCGATATCAAGGCCCGTATCGCGGTCGGTATGGCGCAAGGCCTCGACAATCGAGCCCAGGCAGGGCTGCGAGGTGCCGCCCGAAAACGCATCCATCGCCGCGTCCACCGCATCAACCCCGGCATCGCAGGCGGCAAGGATCGTCGCCGCCGCAGCGCCAGAGGTGTCATGGGTGTGGAAATGGATCGGCAGCCCCACCTCCTGCTTCAACGCCTTGATCAGCACCCGCGCCGCGGCGGGCTTCAACAGCCCCGCCATGTCCTTCAGCCCCAGCACATGCGCCCCGGCCGCCTTCAATTCCTTGGCCCGGTCCACATAGTATTTCAAGTCATACTTGGCCCGGTCCGGGTTCAGGATATCGCCGGTATAGCAGACCGAGCCTTCGCAGACCTTGCCCGCCTCAACTACCGCATCCATCGCCACGCGCATGTTTTCAACCCAGTTGAGGCTGTCAAACACCCGAAACACATCCACCCCGGTCTCGGCCGCACGGGCAACGAAAGCCTGCACCACATTGTCGGGATAATTGGTATAGCCCACGCCATTGCTGGCCCGAAGCAGCATCTGCGTCATCAGGTTCGGCATCCGGGCGCGCAGATCGCGCAGCCGCTGCCAGGGGCATTCCTGCAAGAAGCGGTAGGCCACATCAAAAGTCGCCCCGCCCCAGCATTCCACGCTGAACAGCTGCGGCAGGTTGGCCGCATAGGCCGGCGCCACCTTGATCATGTCGATCGACCGCATCCTTGTCGCCAACAGGCTTTGATGCCCGTCGCGCATGGTGGTGTCGGTGATCAGCACCTTTTTCTGCGCCCGCATCCAGTCGGCCACGGCCTGCGGGCCCTTTTGCTCCAACAGGTTCCGCGTGCCCATCGCCGCATCGGCCAACGGCGCCGGGGCTTTCGGCGTGCGCACCTCGGCATGCGGTTTCGCCCGACCCGCCGTTTCGGGATGCCCGTTCACCGTGATGTCGGCGATGTAGATCAACAGCTTGGTCGCCCGATCCCGCCGCTTCTTGAAGACAAACAGCGCCGGTGTGGTGTCGATGAACTTGGTCGTATAGCTGTCATCCAGAAAGGTCGGGTGCTTCAACAGGTTGATGACAAACTCGATATTCGTCGCCACCCCGCGGATGCGAAACTCGCGCAACGCCCGGTCCATCCGCGCAATTGCCTTTTCCGGCGTCTGGGCATGCGCCGTCACCTTGACCAGCAGCGAGTCATAGTATCGCGTGATCACCCCGCCTGCGTAAGCCGTGCCGCCATCCAGCCGGATGCCGTTGCCGGTGGCCGACCGGTAAGCCGTCAACCGCCCGTAGTCGGGAATGAAGTTGTTCAACGGGTCTTCCGTCGTCACCCGGCATTGCAGCGCATGGCCGTTCAGCTTGACCCCCGCCTGATCGGGCACACCCGTCGCCTCGGCCAGCGATTTGCCTTCTGAAATCAGGATCTGCGCTTGCACGATGTCGATGCCGGTGACTTCCTCGGTCACCGTATGCTCGACCTGCACCCGAGGGTTCACTTCGATGAAGTAGAATTTCCCCTCATCCATATCCATCAGGAATTCGACGGTGCCGGCGCATTCATAGCCGACATGGGCGCAGATCTTGCGGCCCATCTCGCAGACCTCGGCCCGCTGCG
>JBATAV010000526.1:0-2367 GCA_049662025.1 Paracoccaceae bacterium
GTGCCGACCTATGCCGGGGCGACGCCGGTGATTCCGGCGGCGCGGTCCAGGGTGACGCGGGCCTATGCGCGGTTCTGGCAACACCTGCCCTTCGCGCGCGCAGTGGCGCCGGGCTATGGGCTTTATGCGGTGAACGCGGCGGGGCGCGCGCGTTGGGAAGAGTTTCCCGATATCATCTCGGACGACACATTCGTGCGGCTGCAGTTTGCCCCTGCGGAGCGGGTGCAGGTGGCCGAGACCTATGCCTGGCCGATGGTGGAGGGGTTTGCAGCATTGGTCCGGGTGCGGCGGCGGCAGGACCGGGGGGTGCGCGAACTGGCGGTGCTTTGGCCCGAGCTGATGGCGCATGAGGGCAAGCCGCGGTTGACCCCGGCGGCGCTGGTCGGGATGGCGCTGCACGATCCCCAAGGCTTTGCGGTCTATGCGGCGGTGGCGCTGGCTGTCAGGGCGAAGCATGGCGATGCCCGGTTCACCCGCGGCCGGTGAAGCAATTGTGCGCCTGCCGGCGCAAGTCCTCTTCCTTTGGGAACACCGCACCAGGCGGGGCGGTTGACCGATGGGGGCCTTGCCCCCAAGCCCCCAGAATATTTCAGCCAAGATGAAGGACATGCAGCTTCATCTTGGTTCAAATACCCCCGCGCGGCGCGCCGCCCGAGGCGGTTGGCCGCAGGCCAGAGCCGAGAAAAGGACTCGCGCCGTCAGGCGCTCGATTTGAAAACCTCAGCTGCTGGCGCTGAGGTCGGACCAGCCGCAGCGGGCGGCAAGCACTTCAGGCGGGGTGTCGGTCCCGACGGCCATGGCTTCGCGGTCGGGGGTCGACTTCCTTGCCCGCCAGCGGTCACACAAGAGGTGCAGGCCGGAACGGCTGATCTTGGTGATCGGGCTGCGCAGGGGCAGGCGGTCGCGCCATTTGCGTTGCAGGGCACGGTAGCATTCGGTGAAGTCGGGGCCGAGGGCTTCGTGGTAGCGGTCGTTGTGGATGCAGGGCAGCGACCCCGCCCAGGCGTGCAGGCCGCGCGCGCGGGCCTGGGTCACGATGTCGGTGCCGTAGAGGTGCCAGCCCGGCAGGCCTTCGTCGAAGCGCAAGCCCGAGGAGCGGCGCAGGATGATCAGGAGTTCGTCATAGCTTTGGACCTCGACCGGCCGCAAAGGCACGCGGCCGACGATCTGGCCCAGCGAAGAGGACCAGACCGGGCCGATATGGGCGGCATCAAGGCCGACGCCGAAGGCTCCGTATAGTGCCCAGTCGGGGTCAGCCGCCTGCACTTCTTCCAGCCGGGCGGCGAGCAACCGATCCCAGCCTTGCGGCAGGAAGACGTCGTGATGGGCGAAAATCACCACCTCCGCCCTGGTCGCGTCGAGCGCACGGTTGCAGGCGGTGGCGGCCGAGGGCGCGTCGCGTTCGACATGCAGGGGAATATCCGACAGGCAGGGCGAGCGGGCGAGGTTTGCCTGCAGGATCGCCTCGGAATGGCTGGCGCAGGCGATCACGAAGCGGCTGGTGCCGGTACCGGTCACGGTCGGCCCCCGGAGGCGAAAAGCGCGGCCAGTTTTTCGGCCTCTTGCGTGATGTCGTGGCGCGCCAGCACGGTTTCGCGGGCGGCAAGGCCCATGGATTGCAGGCGGTCTCGCGGGGTGGCGGCGAAGGCCTTGATGGTTTCGGCCAGTGCCTGGGCATCGCCTGCGGGCACCAGCCAGCCGGTTTCGGGGCTGACCAGTTCGGGCACTCCCATGATGGCGGAGGCAATCACCGGGCGGGCGGCGGCGAAGGCTTCCATCACCACCAGCGGCAGGCCTTCGGCGAATGAGGGCAGGATCAGTGCATGGGCGCGGGCAAGCTGATCGCGCACGGCGGCTTCGTCCAGCCAGCCGGTCAGGGTGATGCGGTCTTGCAGCTTTGCCCTTGCGATGCGCGCCTCGATCAGTGGGCGGAGCGGGCCGTCGCCGATCAGCGTCAGGTGCAGTCCGGGCACCTGCGGCGCGGCAAGGGCTATCGCCTCGACCAGCAGGGGAAAGCCCTTCTGTTCGGCCATCCGCCCGATCGCCACCAGGCGCGGTGGGCCTTCGGGCGGGGTGGCGGGCATCGGAGCCGGAGAGGGAAAGCGCCACGGCTCGATCCCGCAATGCACCACATGCAGCTTGCCCCATTGCGACACGTCGGCCCAACGGCACAGCTGGCTGCGGCCAAAGGACGAGATGGCCACGGCGAAGGTGGCGCGGGCGACCTTTTCGGCCAGTGAATGGGCGCGGGGGGCGTCGAATTCCTCGGGGCCATGGGTGGTGAAGGAAAAGCTGAGCCCGCCGATCTCGGCTGCCAACATGGCGACGGTGGTGGCGTTGGTGCCGAAATGGGCGTGGATATGAGGC
>JBATAV010000527.1:0-6871 GCA_049662025.1 Paracoccaceae bacterium
GGGGCGCCTGCGCGCCCCTTTGGGTTTCGGTTTTCCGATATTGGCCCGGTCACCCGATCCGACTTCAGCCCGCCGGGCAGATAGCCGCCCACCGCATTGTGGTGTTCGGTATTGTCCTGAACCTGATAGACCGTTCCGTTGTCCAGGGTCACGGTCATCGCAGCCAGATCGACGTTACAAAGACGACAGCCTTGCGCAGGGAACCACCCGGCGCGGATTACTGAAAGGCGCAGCCGGTCTTGATGCCCAGCTTGCGGAACACGAAGGCTGCCGGGCAGGCCTTGGTGAACGACGACTGGATCAGGTTGGCGCCGATGAACACGGTGAACCAGACGAAATGCGGCGATACCCAGGTGGTCAGCACCACCGAAAGCAGCACCATCACTCCGGCAAACAACGTTACGGTACGATCAAGGTTCATGTCAGTCTCCTTAGGTTGAAGTCAGGTGCGGAACACCCGGTAGATTGCCGGGATGACCAGCACGGTCAGCAGGGTTGACGTCAAAAGTCCGAACAGCAGCGAGATGGCGAGACCCTGGAAGATCGGGTCGGCCAGGATCACCACCGCGCCGATCATGGCGGCGATGGCGGTCAGGAGGATCGGCTTGAAGCGGATCGACCCGGCCTCGATCAGCACCTTGACGGTGGGCCGCTCGCCCGCGGGCGTGGCGTGGCGGATGAAGTCCACCAGCAGGATCGAGTTGCGCACGATGATCCCGGCCAGCGCGATGAAGCCGATCATCGAGGTGGCGCTGAACGGCGCGTGGAACAGCCAGTGGCCGACCATGATGCCCAGGAAGGTCAGGGGAATCGGCGTCAGGATCACCAAGGGCAGCTTGAACGAGCCGAATTGCGCCACCACCAGGATATAGATGCCCAGCAGGGCCACGCCAAAGGCTGCCCCCATGTCGCGGAAGGTGACGAAGGTCACTTCCCATTCGCCATCCCACAGCAGGGTGACGACCGATTCATCCTCGGGCTGGCCATGCATTGAAACCACCGGCTTGGTACCGGCAGGCCAATCCATGCCGTCCAGCGCCTCGGAAACCGCCAGCATGCCGTAGAGCGGCGCCTCGAAAGCCCCGGCCAGCTCGCCCGTCACCATTTCCGCCGCCCGTCCGTTGTGGCGGAAGATCGGGTAGGAGGCGGCCTCTTCATGCACTTCGATCACATCGCCCAGCTCCACCACGCCGCGCGCGCCGGGGATGGTGTTGGCCGGGATCGGCGTGGTCAGGAACGATTCGTCCATGACCCGCTTGCCCTTGGGCAGTCCGATTTCCAGCGGAATCGGATGCCGCCCCTGGCCGCGATGCGAATAGCCCACGGTCTGCCCACCATTCAGGATGGCAAGGGTGTCGAACACATCCTGTTCCTGCACGCCGAAGAATTCCAGCTGGTCGGTCGAGATCGTCGCGCGCAACCGCCGGGCCTGGGTGCCGAAGCTGTCGTCGACATCGACGACGAAGGGCACCGATTCGAACGCAGCCCTGATCTTTGCCGCCGCCGCGCGGCGGGCGTCTGGGGTGGGGCCGTAAACCTCGGCCAACAGGGTTGAAATCACCGGCGGGCCGGGCGGCGGTTCCACGGTTTTCAGGCTGGTGCCGGCGGGCACGTCCAAGGCCATCAGCCGGTCGCGGATATCCAGCGCGATGGCATGGCTGGAGCGGTCGCGGTCGCCCTTGGGCGACAGCAGGATCGACACTTCGCCCAGTTGCGGTTCTGCCCGCAGGAAGTAATGCCGCACCAGACCGTTGAAGTTGAACGGCGCCGACGTGCCGGCATGGGTCTGCACCGAAAGCACCTCGGGCATCGCCAGCACGATCCGCGCCACGTCCTGCGCCACCCGGTCGGTGGCCTCGACCGATGCGCCTTCGGGCAGGTCGATCATCACCGCCAGTTCGGATTTGTTGTCGAAGGGCAGCAGTTTCACCGTGACGTCGCGGGTATAAAGTGCCGCGAGCGAGCCGAAGGACAGCAGGGCGGTGATCAGCAGGAACGCCAGCGCGCCACTGCGCGAGGCCAGAAGCGGGCGGGCGACGGCGGCATAGCCGCGCTCCAGCAAGCCGCCCTTGTGGCCGCCATAGGTATCGTCATGGCCATGCGCCTTCATGTTGGCGCGACCGGCGATCTTGACCATCAGCCAGGGGGTGATGATGACGGCGACAAAGAACGAAAAGATCATCGCCGCGCTGGCGTTGGCCGGAATCGGCGACATGTAGGGGCCCATCAGGCCGGAAACGAACAGCATCGGCAGCAGGGCGGCCACCACGGTCAGCGTGGCGACGATGGTGGGGTTGCCCACCTCGGCCACCGCGTCAATCGCGGCCTGGACGCGGCTGCGTTTATCGCCCATGCCCCAGTGCCGGGCGATGTTCTCGATCACCACGATGGCGTCATCGACCAATATGCCGATCGAGAAGATCAGTGCGAACAGCGACACCCGGTTCAGCGTGTAGCCCATGATCCAGCTGGCAAAGAGCGTCAGCAGGATGGTCACCGGAATGACGATGGCGACCACGATCGCCTCGCGCCAGCCGATCGCCAGCCAGACCAGCGCGATGATGGAAATGGTGGCCAGCCCAAGGTGGAACAGCAGCTCGTTGGCCTTCTCGTTGGCCGTCTCGCCATAGTCGCGGGTGACCGTCACCTGCACGGTGTCGGGGATCAGCGTGCCTTCCAGCGAGTGCAGCCGGTGCAGCACGTCTTCGGCCACCACAACGGCGTTGGCACCGGCACGCTTGGCAATGGCCAGCGTGACCGCCGGGCTGTTGGTGAGGGTGCCGTCGGCGGTCTTGCCGACCATCCGCACGATATGATCGGAGGTGTCGGGGACGAAAGACACATCCGCCACGTCGGCCACATAGACCGGGCGGCCGTCGCGGGTGGTCAGCAGCAGGTTCGCCACCTCGGCCGGGGCCTGCAGGGTTTCGCCCGCGACCAGATCGACCTCTTCGCCATTGTCGCGGATCTTGCCGGTGTTCAAGGTGCGGTTGGCCTGTTGCACCTTGCCCGCCAGCTGTTGCAGCGTCACTCCATAGAGCGCCAGCCGGTCGGGATCGGGCGCGATGCGGATCGCGTCCGGGGCCTCGCCGACAAGATAGGTCAGGCCGACCTCATCGGTCTTGGCGATTTCGGCCTGCAAGACGCGGGTCAGCCGGGTCAGGTCATTGGCCGACACCTCTTGCCCCGGCGCCGCTGACAGCGTCAGCGCCAGTATCGCCACATCGTCGATGCCGCGCCCGATCACCAGCGGCTCGGGGATCCCCACCGGAATCCGCCCCATGTTGGCGCGCAGCTTTTCATGCACCCGCAGGATGGCATCTTCGGATTTGGTGCCCACCTTGAACCGCGCCGTCACCATCACCGCATCGTCGCGGGTCTGGCTGTAGACGTGTTCCACCTCGTTGATGCCCTTGACGATGATTTCCAGCTGTTCGGTGACCAGCTTGACCGCATCTTCGGCGCGCAGCCCCTGCGCCTGAACGTGAATGTCCACCAAGGGGACCGAGATCTGTGGCTCTTCCTCGCGCGGCAGGCTGATCAGCGCGACCATGCCGGCGGCAAGCGCGGCCAGGATGAACAGCGGTGTCAGCGCGCTGGCGATGAAGGCGCGTGTCAACCCGCCGGCCATGCCGATGGATTTGTTCCTTGAAGGCTCACTCATGCGCGGCGGCCTTTTCGACATGGGCCTCTGCCGCCTGCGCGGCAGCCGCCACGCCGTCGGTTTCCACCCGGTCGCCCGCCTGCAGGCCGGTCAGCACCTCGACCATGGTGGCATCGCCCATCTGATGATGCTCTCCGATCACCACCGCGCGCAGCACGATGCCGTCGCCGCTGGCAACACCGACGAAATCAAGCCCGGCATGGGTGATCAGCGCGGTTTCCGGCACCACCAGCGCGGGCCGTTCATCCACCGGCAGGCGGACCAGAACCCTTGCGTCGACGAATTTGTCGGACAGGCCTTCGACGCTGACATCGGCGACCACGCGGCCATTTTCGATCAAGGGATAGATCCGCTCCAAAGTGCCTTCCTGCTGGCCTTCGGGGCCGTCGATCACGATGGTGTCGCCGGTCTGCAGCGCCATGGCGTGGCGTTCGGGCACCGCAAGGCGCAGGAAGATGCCGCCGCCGCCCAGCGTGGCCACCACTTCGCCCGGCATCACCACCGCGCCCTTGGCGACTGGCACGTCCAACACCCGGCCCGCCGTCGGCGCCAGCACCGCGCCTTTGGTGGCCTGCTGTTCCACCACGGCGCGCTGGGCCAGCACCGCCTCGATCTGGCCTTTCAGCACATCGACCTGGGTGCGCAGCGCGTCCAGCCGCTGCACCGTGGTCACCCCACGCGACAACAGATCTTCACCCCGCTTCAACTCGGATTCCGCATTGGAAAGCTGCGCATCGAGCGAGGCTTTCTGCGCGTCGATCGCCGACAGCTGGAAGTTCAGCTTTTCATCGACGATCCGGCCCAGCATGTCGCCGGCCTTGACCAGATCGCCCTCTTTCACCGCCAGTTCCACCAGCGTGCCGCCCAGACGTGCCCGCGCTGGCAGACGGTCGCGCGCCTCGATCCGGCCGAAGACGGCCTTCCAGTCGGTCACCGAAACCGGCGCCAGCACCAGCGTCTCGGCCACGGCCTGCGACAGCGTCAGGCCCAGCGCCAGCACAGAAATCACAATCGCGCGCATCATCCTGGTTTCCATTCCGTCCCTCGCCGTCCCGTCCATCGCCGTTCGGTCCCGGCTCCTGATATATTCAAAAGTATGCATTTGTAAATGCCACTTCCGAAGATTTCCCGCATCAGGCGCCGCGGCCTGCGGATTTCTCGGCGAATGTGCCGGATTCTTGACATATTCTTCGGGCATCTGAGGCAGGGCAATGGCCTTGCCCCTGTCATATCGCCGCGCCATGAGTGACCAGATGCAGCACCAGCCCGTCACCCCTGCGGGTCCCGCCGACCGGGACCCGATCGAATCCGTCTCGCTTGACGCCTTGCGCGCGCTGCAACTGGACCGGCTGCGCCGCAGTCTGCGCCAAGCCTGGGACAACAATCCGATCCAGCGCCGCCGCCTTGCCGACGCGCGCGTCCACCCCGACGACCTGCGCGACCTGTCGGATCTTGCGCGCTTTCCCTTCACCACCAAGGCCGACCTGCGCGAGGCCTATCCCTTCGGCCTGTTTGCGGTGCCGCGCGACCGGATCGTGCGGCTGCATGCCTCATCCGGCACCACCGGCAAGCCCACTGTGGTCGGCTATACCGCGCGCGATATCGACACCTGGACCGAGATCATGGCCCGGTCGATCCGCGCGACGGGCGGACGGCCTGGCGACATCGTCCACAATTCCTTCGGCTATGGGTTGTTCACCGGCGGCCTTGGCTATCACTACGGCGCCGAGCGGCTGGGCTGCACCGTGGTGCCGGTGTCGGGCGGCATGACCGAGCGTCAGGTCACCCTGATCGACGATTTCCGCCCGCGGATGATCTTCGGCACCCCCAGCTACATGCTGTCGGTGATCGACGAATTCCGCCGCCGCGGCCTGGACCCCGCCGCCAGCAGCCTGGAAATCGGCATGTTCGGCGCCGAACCCTGGACGCCCGCGATGCGTGACGAGATCGAATCCGCCTTCGGTCTGCGCGCCTATGACCTTTACGGGCTGTCCGAGATCATCGGCCCCGGCGTCTCGGTCGAATGCGCCGATGACCCGCGCGACGGCGGCATGACCATCTGGGAGGATCATTTCTACCCCGAGATCATCGACCCCGACACCGGCGCCGTGCTGCCCGATGGCGCCTGGGGCGAACTGGTGCTGACCACCTTGACCAAGGAAGGCCTACCGATGCTGCGCTACCGCACCCGCGATCTGACCCGGCTGATGCCGGGGCACAGCCGCCCGATGCGGCGGATGGCGCGGGTGACGGGGCGGTCGGACGACATGATCATCCTGCGCGGGGTGAATGTCTTTCCGACGCAGATCGAAGAGATGATTCTGGGCTGTACGGGTCTGGCGCCGCATTTCCAGATCGAACTCAGCCGCCCCAAACGGCTGGATCAGATGGCGGTCGTGGCTGAGGCGTCGCCCCGGCATGCCAGCGACGAAGCCCGCGCCGCATCGGCCCGCCAGTTGGCCCAACGGGTCAAAAGCGTGATCGGCATTTCCGCCGAAGTGCGCGTGCTGGATCCCGGCTCTGTGCCCCGGTCAGACGGCAAAGCCAAACGCCTGATCGACCTGCGCCCAAAGGGCTAGGGATCAAATTGATCGCTTGCCGGCGCAAGCCCTGGTCTTTGGCTACGCGGCGCCCCATGTTCAGGACCTAGAGCGCATCCTTGCTGTGTCGGGCTAGAAATAAGCGCGTTGCAGGTGGAGTGAGACCGTCATCATTTAAGAAATTAAGCTACTTTGGGTCCAAAGTTCTTCGTAATGCTGGCACTTCATCTGCGCTAGTTCGGGATCAGCCCGCGTAACAGACGCTGCGGACTTCTTGGCAATGTCCTTTATGGATTGCGACACAAGCCAAGCGGTGTTGCAGTCGGCGATGATCAACCGATCATGCAACGCCCTTTCCGGGGCATACCTGACCTCGACGGCAACCATGGGGGCAGGGTGCGTTGAAGTCCACTTTTGGGCAGAAGCCAGAAGTGCTTCGTGAAGTTTGGGCTGTTTGGTCGTCAGGAGGCGGATTCCATTTTTTGCAGCAGCATGCGGCATGAGTTCGGTGAATACGTCTGCGCTAAGGTAGGGGTCTACAATCAATAGACTTTCGCATTCTGTCTGCACCAGTCTCACAAGTGCGGCGTAGCCGTTCCAAGTCTCCCCCGGTGGGATAAAAGCACCCTGTAGCGAAGCTGGAACTTGTAGCTCAAGTGTACAAAGG
>JBATAV010000528.1:0-2634 GCA_049662025.1 Paracoccaceae bacterium
CGGCGGCCAGCGGCATCGACATTCCGCGCGCGCGGCTGATCGCATTCGTCATCTCGGGGGCGATCATGGGCGCGGGCGGCGCGCTTTATGCCCATTCGATCGGGCTGGTCACGCCCGACACCTATTACCTGGGACTGACCTTCACCACATTGTCGATGCTGGTGGTGGGCGGCATGGGCAGCCTGTCGGGCGCGGTTGTGGGCG
Source organism: Paracoccaceae bacterium (assembly GCA_049662025.1). Lineage (GTDB taxonomy): Bacteria > Pseudomonadota > Alphaproteobacteria > Rhodobacterales > Rhodobacteraceae > Pseudogemmobacter. The sequence goes on from JBATAV010000528.1 coordinate 205, forward strand.
TGCTGATCCTGTCCAGCCTGATCCAGGGCCTGCGCTGGCTGGAGGCGGGCGTGCAGATCGGCACCACCACCGTCGCGCTGCCCGGCGGCGTGCAGGAGATTGCGCTCGGCGTGGTGATGATAGGGATCCTGATGTTTCGCCCTGCCGGAATCATGGGCAATGCCGAACTGACCGGGCGCTTTGCCCGGAGAGAGAAACCGGGTGAACCCGGGACCAAAACCTGAAACCAACCAACGGGAGAAGACCAATGAAAAGACTGATTGCCGTTCTTGCCGCCACCACTTGCCTTGCGGGTGTGGCGCGCGCGGATGACGACCGGATCGTGGTGGGCTTTGCCACTGCCGAGACCGGGTTTATGCAGGCCTATGACAAGCCCGCGCAGGATGCCGCGATGATCCGCATTGCCGAAATCAATGCGGCGGGCGGCTTGCTGGGCAAGCAGATCGAAGTGGTCAATGCCGACACCAAGACCGACCGGGCCGAAGGCGCCAAGGCGGGGCTGAGCGTGATCGACCAGGGCGCGGATCTGGTGGTGGTGTCCTGCGACTATGACTATGGCGCGCCGGCGGCGCTGACGGCCGAGTCGAGCGGGTTGATCTCGTTCTTCCTTTGCGCCGAGTCGATCAAGGCGGGCATTCAGGGGGTGGGGCCGAATTCGTTCTCGGCCTCGGTTCTGGCTGCGGTGCAGGGCGCAACGATGGCGCAATGGTCCTATGAGAAGAAGGGCGCACGAACCTACTACCGGCTGCTGGACACCTGGACCGAATACAACAAGGGCATCTGCGACGGCTTTGACTGGATGATGCCGCAACTGGCAGATGCCAAACTGGTGGGCGAGGATACCTTCTTGAACGAAGACGCCTCGATCGCCGCACAGATCACCCGGATCAAGTCGCTGCCCGCAGAACCCGATGCCATCATGCTGTGCACGATGATGCCGGGGGCGGTTTCGGCGATCAAGCAGATCCGGGCGGCGGGCATCAACTCGATGATCCTGAACGGCTCGGGCGTCGATGGCAGCTACTGGCTGTCGGCGGTGCCGGATCTGTCGAACTTCTATGTGCCGGTGCAGGGCTCGATCTACGGCGATGACCCGAACCCGGACGTGACCGCCTTCAACGCCAAGTTCAAGGAAACGACAGGCGGCGATCCTTCGACCCAGTACACCTATCCGGGCTATGTGATGATCGACGTCTGGGCCAAGGCGGTGGAACGTGCCGGCACCACCGAAACCGCTGCCGTGGTGGCGGAATTGGAGAAGATGGACAAGGAGCCGACGCTGTTCGGCCCGCGCACCTTCACGCATGAGCTGCACCACCAGAACCAGGCGCGCTATCTGATCGTGGAAACCAACGCCGGCAAACCCGCCGTGGTCGATGAGTGGACGATTTCGGAAGCCATTCCGGTGGCCGACCTGATGAAGTAGGGTTACCCCAGCCTGGCCGGCCCCGTGGCTTTTGCGGGGCCGGTTTTTTCCGGAGGGACCATGGCAGAGATCATCATCCGGCCGCTGGAGCGCGACGACGAGACCGCGTGGCGGCGGCTGTGGACAGGCTATCTGGAGTATTACGAGACCTCGGTGGCGGAGGCGGTCTATGCCAGCACCTTTGCGCGGCTGTTGGGCGATGATGCCCAGGATTTCCATGGGCTGATCGCGCTGGTGGATGGGCGGGCGATGGGACTGGCGCATCACCTCTTCCACCGCCATTGCTGGAAGATCGAGAACGTCTGTTATCTGCAGGACCTTTTTGTCGATCCGCAGGCGCGCGGGACCGGGCTGGGGCGCAAGCTGATTGAGGCGGTCTATGCGGCGGCGGATGCCAATGGCACGCCTGCGGTCTATTGGTTGACTCAGGATTTCAACGCCACCGGACGACGGCTTTATGACCGGATCGGCAAACTGACGCCGTTCATCCGCTACAACCGCTAAGGCGGGGCGGCGGGGCCAAGGGGGGGCGCGGCCCCCGTGTGTGTTCACAAGGTTTGAGGGTTACAGTTCAGAAGGTTTGACCACAGCCGCCGAAATGTGGGATTCTCTGGCTAAATCTAGGATTCTGCGATTGCCGCGGTGGCAAACTTGCCGATTCGATGCCACCAGCGGTGCAGAGCGGAGCATGAGGTCTGACGCTCAGGCGGGAAGTTTGCCCTGACTTCGGAGATTACTTCTTCAAAGGTGAGCCGGTCAATCCGGGCGGCGATGAAGGCCCGCAAATCCGGGTCGGCTTCGATACGCGAAGGCCTGCCGGGGCGATGCGCGGCGCGCCAGGCGGCGACGTTTGAAGCGCCTTTAACCGGGCATTGAACGCCCCCTTCAAGGGCGGTTGCAAGGTTGGTCAGGGCAACGCGCGCGGCGTCCAGTCCGGCCAGGGCATCCTGTGCCAGGGCGCGCGGGTCCGGGCGGTCAGCCATGGCGCTGCGATCCCGTGACAA
>JBATAV010000529.1:0-1917 GCA_049662025.1 Paracoccaceae bacterium
CCGCATCGTGCGGCCCATCCTGGTCTCATCGGAGGCAGCAACGCCCCGTCAAACCCAGGCCGGACCAACCCCGGCCTGCCAACGAAAGGACCAAGATCATGAAATTCCTTGCTTTCACCGCCGCAGCTTTCACCGCCTTCGCCCCGGCCGCCTTTGCAATGACCGAAGGCGGCCTGACGCCCGGCCAGGAGTTCGAAATCCACGCCAGGGTGCCGACCGCCGATCTGTCGAACCTGACCGATGCGCAGGTTCTGGCGCTGGCCGATGCAATTCATCACGGCAGTGGTTCGGAGTCGGGCCGGATGATCCGCGCGATCTTGAACTGATTTGGGGTACTGGCCGACAAGGCCGGTTTCCGGTAGGCTGGGGCCATGAAAAAGCCCTTCCTGTCCCTGACTTTGCTGGCGGCCCTGGCCTCTTGCGCCCACGCGCAGGGGGCTTCGGCTTTGACGCCGATCGAAGAATACGAGCTGCGTCTCTTCGTGCCGAATGCCGATCTGTCGGATCTGACGCCCGCGCAGGTCTCGGCGCTGTCCAGCGTTCTGCACGATGGCGACGGGTTCGACACCGCCTACCGGATCCGGTCGATCCTGCTGCCGCGCGGACCTCAGGGCTGAGAAGTCTCCCCCTCCCGTTCCGACGCACAGAATCCCTTGACCTCGCGCGCGCCCTGCCGTAACCCAACGCCGACCACAGGGGTATAGCTCAGCTGGTAGAGCGACGGTCTCCAAAACCGTAGGTCGAGGGTTCGAGCCCTTCTGCCCCTGCCATTCCCTCCCATATCGCCAGATCGACCGGGCCAGCCGCTGCTGCCGGGCAGCTTTCCGAAGCATGGCGAAAACAGCGCGTCGTGTGGCGGAATCCGATGCGGCCCGGCGCGGCGTCGCGGTAAAGATGCAGGCGAACAGATCGAAGGGGGCGCTGATCATGCGCTATTCCGGTTTCCGGGTGATTGCCGAGGCGTTGACGGGCCACAAGGGCTGGAAGCCCGTCTGGCGCGACCCAGCCCCACAGCCAGATTATGATTATATCGTTGTCGGCGGCGGCGGGCATGGGCTGGCCACGGCCTATTATCTGGCCAAGGAATTCAAGCAGGCCCGGATTGCCGTGCTGGAAAAAAGCTATCTCGGTGGCGGCAATGTCGGCCGCAACACCACGATCATCCGCTCCAACTACATGCTGGATGGCAATGAGCCGTTCTACGAATTCAGCATGAAACTGTGGGAGGGGTTGGAGCAGGACTTCAACTACAACGCCATGGTATCGCAGCGCGGCATCCTGAACCTGATCCACACCGACGCGCAGCGTGACGCCTTTGTCCGGCGCGGCAACGCGATGATGCTGAACGGCGCGGATGCGGTTCTGTTGGACCGGGAGCAGATCCGGGCAATGTATCCCTGGCTGAACTTCGACAATGCCCGCTTTCCGATCAAGGGCGGCCTCGCGCAAAAGCGCGGCGGCACGGTGCGGCATGACGCGGTGGCCTGGGGCTATGCGCGTGGCGCCGATCTGCGCGGGGTCGATCTGATCCAGAACTGCGAAGTCACCGGCATGCGGATCGAAAACGGCCGCATCCGGGGGGTTGAGACCACCCGCGGCTTCATCGGCGCCAAGAAGGTCGGCGTCGCGGTGGCGGGGTCTTCCTCCACGGTCATGGCCCATGCCGGAATGCGCCTGCCGATGGAAAGCCACGTCTTGCAGGCCTTTGTCTCCGAAGGGCTGAAGCCGCTGATCGACGGGGTGATGACCTTTGGCGCCGGGCACTTCTATGTGTCGCAGTCCGACAAGGGCGGTCTGGTCTTTGGTGGCGACATCGACGGCTACAACTCCTACGCCCAGCGCGGCAACCTGCCGGTGATCGAGGATGTTGCCGAAGGTGGCATGGCCCTGATGCCCGCCATCGGCCGCGCGCGGCTG
>JBATAV010000530.1:0-5607 GCA_049662025.1 Paracoccaceae bacterium
GTCGTACCTCGGGTTCCTTGCCGAATCCGGTCGCAAGCGCCCGGATGATTCCACCGTGACCTTGACCGATAGAGAAGGGACCCCCCCGAGATGACACGCATTCACGCAGGCCACGCCTATACCCACAACAAGTTTGCCCTTTGCATCGGCAAGCTGGAAGACGATGACCCCTCGTCCTGCCTGTTGATCTACGACGAAACCTTCGAGGGCCTCTGGGGCTTTGTCGATGTGCCGCGCATCCTGCTTTCGGTCACGTCATTCCCCAGTGAGACCCGCGACAAGACGATCTATGTCACCATGAGCGACGAGGGCGACGTCTATTTCATCGAGGGCGATGTGCCGGTCGAAAAGATCCCCGGTGCAGGTGTGCGCAGTGACGATGCCGAAGACCTTGGTCCGATGAACCGCATCATCTGCGACGACGGCCTGCTTTTCGCCTGCGGCATGGGCAGCCAGGTCTACCGCCGCGACCGCGGGGGGCGCTGGACGCGGATCGGAGAACGCGGACGCGACGGGCTGGACAATTCCTACCTCAACTCGGTCGCGGCGTTTCAGGGTGGGGCCCTGCTGGCCGTCTGCGGCCATTCGCAGGTCATCCACCGCATTCCAACTCCCGAAGAACAGCGCCGCATCGACGCCGCCCAGGCGGCAGGCGACGAGGATCTGCGCCACCGGCTGCGGGCCGAGGCGGCGGCCGTCGAACAGCCCGCAACCGGGCGATTCTTCATCAACTACGGCAGGGGTTGGGAACGGGTGGAGCTGGATACCAACGTCCACATGAATGACGTGGCGGTGGACCCGGGTCGCCTGACCTGGTGCGTCGGCGATGGCGGTCTTGTCACCGCCGCCCGCGATCCGGCCGAGCCCGAGGATTTCTCGCTCCCCGACAGCCGTGACCGCATCCACTCGGTCCGGTTTCACGATGGACGGCGCTATCTGCTGACCAAGACAGGCGTCAGGGTCTATGGGCCGGCAAATGAGTTCATCACCGATCTCGGCTTGCCACCCGGTCTTGCAACCCCAAACAGCGTTGACGTGGTCGATGGCGCAATCTGGTATTTCGACTATCAGGGCGTCGCGCGGTGGAAGAATGACCGGTGGGAAATCATCGCCATCCCCGAGGACCTTTGGCAGCGACCAACCTGATCAACCCTCGGCGTCAAGTCGATCGGCAAGATAGGATCTGACCTTGGCAAGGTCTAGGGTCGTGATCGGCACCTGCATCGCTTGCGGTTGCAGCATCCGCAACAAGAACAACTCTCCAGCCTCAGGGTATTCCCTGAACCGCTCTTCAGCCATCGCCAGCCCCTCGGCTCCGGCGACCCTCAGCCCATCCAGATGGGCTTCCAGCTGTTCGACGATCCGGCCCAGCCCCGTCTCGTCCATCTCCGGGTTCTCGTCCGGGAACAGCCGCGCACGGTCGTAGACCGTCCACAGGAACGCCGCCTGTTCGGCATGCTGGCGCAGGATGTGGGGCAGAGCGGGAACCGACATCTCAGTTCAGGTTGACCGACCCGCCCCTTATGCGGTTCGACCGCGAGGCGTGGCTGACCAGATCGGTGCCGCGCAGGGTGATGCGGCCGTCGGCCTCCATCACCAGACTGGCCTTGCCGACGCGCAACTCGATCCGCTCTTTCGCAACCAGCCGCAGCAACTGGCCATCGGCCACAACCACCGGGGCCGCATCGTCGCGCGCAGGCTCCACCAGCTTGCCCACGATCAGGGGGCGCGCCCGGTCGCCATCCTCGAACAACAGCGCCACCTCGGCACCGACATCGGCCGCCACCAACCGCGTCAGGCTGCGGGCCGCAATCGCCTGATCCTGCGCATTTCCGGGAAACACGACCAAGGGGGCAGCGTCCCTGAAGCCAAGGATCATCCCGATCACCACCCCGTCGACGATCTGTTTTTCTGCAATCATGGCGTCAAATCCTGAATCAATACGCCCAGCATACACCCAATGCCGAAAGCCGGCGACGGATTTTCCAACCTGCAGGGGATTCCCCACCACCCGGCGCACCTTCCCCCGGTCACAGTGGGTTGTGTATTCAAGGGGGTTACTTCTATTCTGCGGCCAGATTCACTCAAAAGGTGCCCCCCGTGCTGCGCAATACCCTTCTTTCCGGCCTTTTCGTGCTGGCCTCATTTCCCGTCCTCGCCGCTCCCTGCTCGGACACCGGTGGCGGCTATGAAAACTGGAAACCCGTCATGGCGGCCGAGGCCCGCGCCGAAGGTGTCGGCGAAAAGGGCATCGCGGCGCTGATGGGGTCCAGCTATTCCAAGCCCACCATCTCGGCCGACCGCAATCAGAAAAGCTTCAAGTACAGCCTCGAGAAATTCCTCAACGTGCGCGGCGCCGATACCATCGTGTCGCAGGGCCGAAGCCGCAAGAAGAAGAACCGCACCTTCTACGATAGCCTCGAGGCGCGATATGGCGTGCCCGCCGGGGTGATTCTGGCCATTCACGGCATGGAGACCGGCTTTGGCGGCTTCATGGGCGACACCAACGTGGTCTCGGCCATCGCCACGCTGACCTACGACTGCCGCCGGTCCGACTATTTCCGCCCGCACCTGATCGGCGCGCTGATGCTGGTCGATCGCGGCTCGATCACCTCGAAGACCGTGGGCGCCAAACATGGAGAGCTGGGCCACACCCAGTTCCTGCCCGGCAACGCGATGACCTACGGCGTCGATGGCAACGGCGACGGCAGGATCGACTTTTACGACATGGCCGATGCGCTGGCCTCGACCGCCAACTACCTGCGTCAAAAGGGCTGGCAGCCCGGCAAGGGTTATCAGGAGGGCGAACCGAACTTTGCCGTGATCAAGGAATGGAACGCCGCCAAGGTCTATCAGCAGGCCATCGCCCTGATGGGCGCGCGGATCGACGGATGACCCTGTCCGCTGATCAGGCCGGATCGCCGCGATGAGCGGCCATCGCTGACCATGCCCCCGAACCCCGGCCTGATCATCTTCGACTGCGATGGCGTGCTGATCGACAGCGAGATCATCTCGGCCCGCATGCTGATCGCGGCGCTGGCCGACCGCGGCGTGATCATCGACCTTCCTTACGTCTCGCGCCATTTCCTCGGCCGCAGCTACCCCGTCGTCATGCAGAACATCCGCCAGGACTTCGGCCTCGACCTGCCGCCGGAATTCGAGGCCGACTACCGCGAGCGGCTGCTGGAAGGCTTTCGCCAGGGCCTGACCATCATGCCCGGTGTGCGTGCCGTGCTGGAACGCCTCGCCCTGCCGTGGTGCGTTGCCACCTCCTCCAGCCCGCGACGGGCAGAAATGTCGCTGACCCTCGTCGGCCTCTGGCCGCTGGTCGAAGGCCGCCTCTTCACCGCATCCCAGGTGGCGCGCGGCAAGCCCGCCCCCGACCTGTTCCTGCATGCCGCCGCCCGGATGGGCACCGACCCCGCCCGCACTCTGGTAATCGAGGACAGCCTGACCGGCATCCAGGCCGCCCGCGCCGCCGGGATGACGGTCTGGCGTTTCACCGGCGGTAGCCACATGGGCGCCAGCGAAGACACCGACGGGCCGCCCGATCCGCCCGAGGCCATCCCGCACCGAAAGTTTGCATCCTTCGCCGACTTCTTCCAGATTGCCCCTCAACTGGAGAACCAGGCATGAGCCGCAGCGACAGCGATCCCCCCTCGGCCCAGGACGAAGCCGCCCGCGCCGGTTGGCTTTCCTATGTCGGCGGGCTGACGCAAGACCAGATTGCCGCTGAACTCGGCATCTCGCGCCAGCGTGCCCAGCGTCTGGTTTCCCGTGCCATGGCCGAAGGGCTGATCCACGTCCGGCTGCACCACCGCATCGGCGCCTGCCTTGACCTTGAGGCCACGCTGAAAGACCGCTTCGCGCTGAACCGCGCGCGCATCATGCCCTCGCTTGGCCCCGGCGCAGACCCGGTCCGCGCCATCGCCCCCGCCGCCGCGGCCGAGCTGGAACGCTGTCTGAAGATGCCCGAATCACAGGTGATCGCTTTCGGCACCGGCCGTGCCCTGCGCGCCATGGCCGAGCAGTTCACCCCGGTCGAGGCCAGCCAGCACCGCATCGTCTCGCTTCTGGGCAACATCGCGCCGGACGGCTCGGCCACCCTTTACGAAGTGATCAGCCGCATCGCAGAAAAGTTGACCCTGCCCTATTTTCCGATGCCGGTTCCGGTGATCTCGGACACGGCCGAAGAGCGCGCCTTCTTCATGCAGCTGCGTCGTGTGCAGTCGGTGTTCAAGATGGCGCAGGCGGCGGATGTCACCTTTGTCGGCGTCGGCCAGATGGGCGATGACGCCCCCCTCGTGCTGGATGGCTTCGTCTCGCGCCAGGATCTGAAAACGCTGCAATCCCAAGGTGCTGCGGGCGAGATTGCAAGTTGGGTGTTCGACGATCAGGGCCGCTATCTCGACTCGCCCCGCAACGCTTTGGTGGGCGGGGTGCGGGTGCATGCCAGCGCTTCCCAGCAGGTGATCGGCGTCGCCGCAGGACCGGGCAAGGTGCGCGCCATCACCGCCGCCTTGCGGGGCCGCATCCTCAACGGTCTGGTGACCGACGAGACCACCGCCCAGGCCATTCTCGCCTTAGACTAGGCCGGCTTCTTTCGCAGGTGCAGCGGAAGAAGGGGCTTGACGACTCGGGTCGTGATGTGAGCATTTATTCATACAGCGATGATTTGCTCATACGCTCTGAGGGAGGACATCAATGACGCTTTCGTATCGCGCGCTTCTCGGCGCGACGGTTTCGCTCACCCTTGCGGGTGCCGCGATGGCCGAAACCACCATCACCGTCGCCACCGTGAACAACGGCGACATGGTCCGCATGCAGGGTCTGATGGACGACTTCTACGCCAAGAACCCCGACATCAAGGTCGAATGGGTCACGCTGGAAGAGAACATCCTGCGCCAGAAGGTTACCACCGACATCGCCACCAAGGGCGGCCAGTTCGACGTGCTGACCATCGGCACCTACGAAGTGCCGATCTGGGGCAAGCAGGGCTGGCTTCTGGGCCTGAACGACCTGCCCGCCAGCTATGATGTCGACGACCTTCTGCCCGCCATCCGCGGCGGCCTGACCGTTGACGGCACGCTTTTCGCCGCGCCTTTCTACGGCGAAAGCTCGATGGTGATGTATCGCACCGACCTGATGGAAAAGGCCGGGCTGACGATGCCCGACGCGCCCACCTGGGATGACATCAAATCCGCCGCCGCCGCGATGACCGACAAGACCGCCGGCATCTACGGCATCTGCCTGCGCGGCAAGGCCGGCTGGGGCGAGAACATGGCGTTCCTGACCGCCACCTCAAACGCCTTTGGCGCCCGCTGGTTCGACATGGACTGGAAGGCGCAGTTCGATCAACCCGCCTGGAAGGAAACACTGACCTTCTACATCAACCTGATGAACGACGCGGGCCCTCCGGGGGCATCGACCAACGGGTTCAACGAAAACCTGTCGCTGTTCCAGCAAGGCAAATGTGGCATGTGGATTGATGCGACTGTTGCCGCGTCTTTCGTGACCAACCCCAAGGACTCGACCGTGGCTGACAAGGTTGGCTTCGCTCTGGCACCGGACGCTGGCAAAGGCAAGCGTGGCAACTGGCTCTGGGCC
>JBATAV010000531.1:0-2115 GCA_049662025.1 Paracoccaceae bacterium
GGCTACTTCCGCCGGCTCGACGGGCCCCTGATGCGGCTGACCGACATGTTCCTGTCGCTGCCGCTGTTGCCGCTCTTGCTGGTGCTGACCTTCCTTTACGGGCCCGCCATCAAGTCGGTTCTGGGGGTGATCATGGGCAGTTTCACCCTGATCGTGGTCGGCATCGGGCTGACCTCGTGGATGCAGGTGGCGCGCATCGTGCGCGGCCAGGTGCTGGCGCTGAAGGAACGCGAATTCGTGCTGGCGGCGCGGTCGATCGGCACCCCGGCGCGGCGGATCATCACCCGCCACATCCTGCCCAACGTGGTCTCGCCGGTCATGGTGGCGGCGACTCTGGGCATCGCCAACGCGATCATCACCGAATCGGTGCTGTCGTTTCTGGGCCAGGGTTTTCCGTCCGACTTTCCGACCTGGGGCTCGATGCTGAACAATGCCAAGGACAACCTGACCTATCCGATGCAGATGGTCTGGCCCGGCCTGGCAATCTCGCTGACGGTGTTGTCGGTGAACTACATCGGCGATGGCCTGCGCGACGCGCTGGACCCGCGGGTCCGCGGCCGCTAAGCGCCTTTCAGTGCATCGACCGGCGGATCCGCCGCACCATCAGCCAGACCGCGCCCACCACCGGCAGGACCAGGGCGGCGGTCAGCATTTCCTTCGTCAGCCCGATGGCCTTGGCCAGCGGATAGGCCAGATAGCCGGCCAGGCTGACCGCATAATAGCTGATCGCCACCACCGACAGCCCTTCGACCGTGTGTTGCAGCCGCAAAGCCTGATCGGCGCGGCGGTCCATGCTTTCCAGCAGCTTCTGGTTCTGCGCGCTGCGTTCGACATCCACCCGCGTGCGCAACAGTTCTGCCGCGCGTTCGGCCCGTTCCGCCATCTCGCGCAGCCGCTTTTCGGCCGATTTCACCGTGCGCATCGCCGGGTCGTAGCGCCGCATCATGAACTCGGCCAGGGTCTGGCGGCCCTCGATCCGGTCTTCCCGCAAGACCTGGATGCGCTGGTTCAGGATCGCCTCATAGGCCGCCGTCGCCCCGAACCGGAACGAGATCTGCACCGCCAGCCCCTCCAACTCCGCCGAAATCGCCAGCAACTCGTGCAGGACCGCCTCGGAGGGCCGCGCGTCATTGTCCAACCCCGCGACCAGAGCCGCCATCTGCGGATCCAGCGCATTCAGCCGCGCCGTCAACAGCCGTGCCCGCATCAGCCCCAGCATCGACATCGCGCGATAGGTCTCGATCTCGCACAGCCGCTGCACGATGCGGCCCACCCGGCGCGGGCTGGTGCCGGGGCGCACGAAGACGGCAAAGCGCATGTGGCCTGCGGGGTCGATGCGGAAATCCCCCGCCACCACCGCAGCGCCATCGACCACGCGCGAAACCAGCATGCTTTCGGGCACGAACCAGGCCTCGCAGCGCTTCAGGATGGCGCTGTCCTCGGGCATCGTCTCGATCTGGATCAAGACCGAGGTCAGCCGCTTGCCCGGCGCCGCCCCCAGCCAATCGGCGGGAAAGACCTCGGCCGAGACGGGGTCGAAGGGGCGGGCCGGAATGCCGGGCGAAAAGGCGCTGTAAGTCACGAATTCGGTGTGGCTTTCCCACTTCAGCTCGGCCCGCCCGATCGGCCCGGAAAAATGCGTGGCCTCGGGCTGCGGATGCGCGCTGCCGTGGCGGTCGATCAGCGCCAGAAGATGCACCCGGTCGCAGGCGCGGTCGCGGTTGACGGCATCGACCGGCTCCTTGAAGGCCACGAAGACGGCGGTCGATGGCACCTCGAGCGAGGGGAAGGGCCGCGCGTGCAACTCGTTCACGGTGGCATAGCGCTGGGGGTGGTCGGCGGCGGGCATGGCGTCAGGATCCGGTCGGGCGTTTGCTGCCGGATAGGGCCGGCGGGCGACCCGGCGCCAGAATTTTCGCGGAATGCAAGGGTATGCAGGCTTTCTGTTGCATTCCCGCCCTCAATCCCGGCGCAGCATCATGATCAGCCCCAGGCTGGCCACCAGGGCGGCAACGCCAAAGGCAGCCGCCGCCCCGCCCCATAGCCACAGGGCCCCCGCCACCGCATTGCCCACCAACAGCGCCAGCCCGGTGACAAGGCTGAACAGGCCAAACC
>JBATAV010000532.1:0-9105 GCA_049662025.1 Paracoccaceae bacterium
ATGGGCCGACGCCTGTTCGTCGCCAATGGCGAGAGACGGGACGGTCAGGTTTTCCTGTCGGTGTTCGAGGTCGTCGCCTAGGTCGCGACTGACGGCGCCCTCGAGACAGAAAGTTGCAAGAACGTTCAGCGATGCGCCTGAAAAGAACTTGACTGACTGTTTAGTTATCTTTCTACTCAGCCGTGACCACCGGATTCGCATGGGTCGGGCACGGACCATCTGCCCGGCCGCGAGGGAGAACAGATCTTGACATCATCGGCGTCCGCAATTGATGCACAGGGGGTTACCAAGGTCTTTCAGGGCAGTGGCGCGGCCGATCTGAAGGCGCTTGACGATGTCTCGGTGACAATCCGGCAGAACGAGTTCTTCACCCTTTTGGGGCCATCAGGCTGCGGCAAGACCACGCTGTTGCGGCTGATTGCCGGGTTCGAGTTTCCGACCGAAGGCACCATCCGGCTTTATGGCCGGGACATAGCGCTGTTGCCGCCCTATCTGCGCCCGGTCAACACGGTCTTTCAAAGCTATGCGCTCTTTCCGCACCTGACCGTGGGCCAGAACATCGGCTTCGGACTCGAGATGCAGGACAGACCAAAGCGCGAGGTTGCGGCCCGCGTTGCCGAGATGCTGCGCCTGGTCAGGATGGAGGATCTGAAAGACCGGCAGACCAGCCAGATTTCAGGCGGGCAGCAGCAACGGGTGGCTTTGGCGCGAGCCCTGGCGCCACAGCCAAAGGTGCTATTGCTTGACGAACCGCTGTCCGCGTTGGACTACAAGCTGCGCAAGGAAATGCAGATCGAGTTGAAACGCCTGCAACTTGAGACCGGCATCACTTTCATCTTCGTGACCCACGATCAGGAAGAAGCGTTGACGATGTCCGACAGGATTGCCGTCATGTCAAAGGGGCGGATCCTGCAGGTGGGCACACCGCGCGACATCTACGACCGGCCCGAGCAGCGTTTTGTCGCGGATTTCATCGGCGAGGCAAACCTGATGGCTGGCGAAATCACCGCCGCAACCGCGGATGAGGCGCGGGTGCTGTTGGCCTCAGGGGCCTCCATAACGGCCACTCTTCCGGCGGAGGCCCGGCCCACCGGAAAGGTAACGGTGATGGTGCGACCGGAGCATGCCGAGATCGTCGCCGATGCCAAAGACGCAACCCTGAGGGGGATTCTTGAAAGAACCGTCTATTTCGGTACGGACACGCATTTCAACATCATGCTGGCCGATGGCACGCCGTTCGTGGTGCGCCGCCAGAACGACCGCAAGCAGGGCAAGGGTCTTGAACCCGGCTCCGCGGTCGGCGTGCAGTTGGCCGAGCGGGTTGCGCAGGTTCTGAGGGATTGATCGTGTCCAGAGCCCGGGAAATCATCAAGGCTGCCGAACGGCGCGATGTGCGGACCCGCTGGTTGTTGTCGGCCCCGTCGCTGCTGATCATCTTCTTCGCGGCGATCGGGCCGCTTGCTGTCGTCGTGCTCTACTCCTTCATGGTCAAGGGCGACTACGGCGACGTGAAATACTGGCAATTCTCGGGCGAGGGCTGGTTCAGCGTCCTGTTCGAACGGGGCCTGTTCGACGAAAGCATCGGCTTTGCCGATGCCCATCTCAGCATTCTATGGCGGTCGGTCAAGATTTCGGCCGTCACCACGGTCGTGACACTGATCCTTGGCTTTCCGACCGCCTATTTCATCGCTACGCGCGAAGCGAACCGACGCGATCTCTGGCTGTTCCTGATCACCATTCCGTTCTGGACCAACCTGCTGATCCGCACCTTCGCCATTCAGGAAGTGTTCCGCAACGAAGGCGTGCTGAACACCGTCCTGATCCGGGTCGGCCTCCTCGATCAGCCCTTACAGATCATGTTCACTGACACCGCCATCCTTCTTGGCATGGCCTATGTCTACCTGCCGCTGATGGTCCTGCCGCTCTATGCCAGCCTGGAAAAATTCGATTTCCGACTGGCCGAGGCGGCGTCCGATCTATACGCGAGGCCCGGCAAGGTGCTGCGGCGGATCATCCTGCCCCATGTCAGGCCGGGGCTGATTGCCGGGTCGATCCTGGTGTTCGTTCCCTCGCTTGGCGCCTATGTGACGCCGCGCCTGTTGGGCGGTGGAAAGAACCTGATGCTGGGCAATCTGATCGAGTTGCAGTTCGGTCAGGGGCGCAACTGGCCACTGGGTTCTGCCCTGTCGATCAGCCTGACGGCCATCGTCATGCTGTCGCTCTTGGTCTATGTGCGGGCCTCGTCGAAATCGGGGGGTGACCATGGCTAGGCAGTTTTCCGTCCGGCGGCAACGCGGCTTCACCACCATCGCGTTGATCTGCTTTTTCCTGCTGTATCTGCCGATCGCAACGTTGGTGGTCTATGCCTTCAACGCCGGAACCACCGTCGGAAACTGGGAAGGCTTCTCGCTGCGCTGGTTCGCGGCGGCCTGGGCGAACACCCGGATCATCGACGCGACGCTGCGGTCGCTGACCATCGCGCCGATTGCCGCGCTGATTGCTACCGCTGCGGCCACGATGGCGGCTCTGGCCACAACGCGGACAGCGCCCTACCGCGGTCTGACTTTCAAATACGCCTTCATCAACCAACCCCTGATGGTGCCCGAGATCGTCACCGCTGTCGCCCTGCTGGTGGTCTTTTCCCGGGTGAAGGTCTGGACCGGCTATTCCGGCCTTGGCTACCTGATCGCCGCCCATACGGCTTTCTGCATTCCCTTTGCCTATCTGCCAATCCGAGCGCGACTGGAAACGATGGACCTGACGCTGGAGCGTGCCGCCGCCGATCTTTACGCCCGGCCGTGGAGGGTGTTCCGCAGCGTGACATTTCCGCTTCTGTGGCCCGGAATACTGGCCGGGTTCATGCTGGCGTTTGTCGTTTCGCTTGATGATGTCGTCATCACCGAATTCGTCAAGTCGGCCGGGCAGGACACGTTGCCGACTTACATGCTCGGCCAGTTGCGCCGGGCCGTAACGCCGGAAATGAACGCAATATCGACGGTCTTCCTTGGGCTGTCAGTGGTCGTCGTAAGCCTGTTCTTCGTCATCAGCCGCAAGAGAAACTGACCTTCCAGATCAAACGTACAAAGGAAGCAATCATGCAATCACATCTGACTGCCGCCGCCTCCTGCCTGGCGCTTTTCGCGCCCTTGGGGTCTGCCCATGCCGAGGGGGTGCTGAACATTTTCAACTGGGGCGAATACACCAGCCCCGAGTTGATCGCCAAGTTCGAGAAGACCTATGACGTCAAGGTCACGATCACCGATTTCGACTCCAACGACACCGCCCTTGCCAAGGCCCGTCAGGGCGGCAACGGGTTCGATATCGTGGTGCCGTCATCGACCTCGATGCATGTCTGGATCGACGAGGGCCTGCTTTTGGAATCCCGCCCCGACCAGATGGCGAATTTCAAGAATGTCGACCCGCGCTGGGTGGACGTGCCCTTCGACCCGGGGCGGCACTATTCGGTGCCGTGGCAGTGGGGAACCACCGGGATAAGCGTGAACAAGGCAGTCTATAGCGGCGATCCGAACACCTCGGCGATCTTCCTTGACCCGCCGCCCGAACTTGTCGGCAAGATCAACGTCATTCCGGAAATGCTGGATGTGATGGACCTGACGATCAAGTATTTTGGCGGAAAGGCCTGCACCACTGACATGGAACTGCTGCGCAAGGTCCGCGACAAGCTGGTCGAAGCCAAGCCCAAATGGGTGGCGATGGATTACCCCAGCATCGAGAAATACACTGCGGGCGACTACGCCGGCGGCATGAACTGGAGCGGCGGCGCCTTTCGCATTCGCCTCGCCGACCCCGATTTCGTCTATGGGTATCCGCGCGAAGGCTATCCGATCTGGATGGACAATGTCGCAGTGCTGGCCTCGGCACCCAATGTCGAGAACGCCAAACTGTTCCAGAACTTCATCATGGATCCCGAGAACGCCGCGCTGATCTCGTCTTATGCCCGCTATGCAAACGGCATCAAGGGGTCAGAAGCCTTCATGCCCGAAGACATGAAAACGGCACCCGAGATCGTGATTCCCGAGGAATTCGTGGCGGCGGGCGAGTTTTCGGTCGCCTGCCCTCCTGAGGTGAATGACATCTATACCAGAATCTGGACTGACGTCCTGAAGTGACGGCCAGATGGCAGAATGACGAGTGAGACCCGGCGTCCAGGCGGTCGTCGGGGCCGGAAGCAACCGATGCAAATGCCGGAGTTGACTGATGAGCGATCTTGAACTGTGCTACATGCCCGCCCACGAAGCCTTGCGCCGGTTCCGATCGCGCGACCTGTCACCGGTCGAGTTGATGGAGGCGACGATCCGCCGGGCCGAAGCTGTGAAAGAGCCGGTCAACGCCTTCACCTACACGCATTTCGACGAAGCAATGGACCTCGCCCGCAAGGCCGAGGCGAAATATGCCAGCGGCAAGCGCACCGGCGCGCTTGAAGGCCTGCCGATCGGCATCAAGGACGAAAGCGAGATCAAGGGCAAGCCGACTTCGGCCGGCTCATTGATCCTGAAGGACAATGTCGCCTCTGAGACCTCGACCAACAACGCCCGGATCATGCGGGCGGGCGGAATCGTCCATGCCCGCACCGCGACGCCCGAGTTTTCCTGCGCCGGAACCTGCTGGTCGCGGCTGTGGGGGGTGACGCGCAACCCCTGGAACCTTGCGTTCACCCCCGGCGGGTCGTCCGGCGGGGCGGCGGCGTCACTGGCCTCGGGTACCTCGGCCATTTGCACCGGCTCTGATATCGGCGGCTCGATCCGGATTCCGGCTTCGGCCTGCGGCGTGGTCGGCTACAAGCCACCCTATGGGCGCAACCCCGACGATCCGCCGTTCAATCTGGATTTCTTCTGCCATACCGGGCCATTGGCGCGGACCGTGGCCGATGCGATCCTGTTGCAGAACGTCATGGCGGGACCCAGCCCGCACGACATTGCGACCTTGCGCCCGAAGCTTCGGCTGCCGCTTGACTACAAGCCGATCGAGGGTTGGAAGATCGCCTATTCCGTGGATCTGGGAGTCTTCGAAGTCGACCCGGACGTACGCAAGAACACTCTGGCCGCGCTGGATGTCTTCCGCTCGCTTGGTGCCACGGTCGGGGAAGTCGATCTTGGCTGGAAGCCCGAGACGCTTCGCGCCGGCATGACCTATCTTGAACACCTGTTCGGCAGCTATCTTTCCGGGCTCTTGGAAGAGCATGGGGATGAGATGACCACCTATGCCCGCCAATTCGCCGAGTCGGGCCGCGACTCCAAGGCCATCGACTTTGTCCACAGCCTTGAAACCATCAACGAGATGTATGCGACGCTTGGGCCGATGCTGGAGAAATACGACGTTCTGATCTGCCCGACCAACGCCCTGCCCGCGGTCGCCGCCGATTTCGACCATTCGAAAGATACCCTGGTGATCAATGGTGTCGAGGTGAACTCCTCACTTGGCTGGGTGATGACCACACCGTTCAACATGCTCAGCCGTTGTCCGGTGCTGTCGATCCCGTCGGGCCGTGCCAGCAACGGCGTGCCGACCGGCATCCAGATTGTCGGCCGCACCTATTGCGATGCCGATGTTTTCCGCGCGGCACTGGCCTATGAAACGGCGCAGGGCGCGTGGTACCAGGATGTCCGCAGCCGCCCCGCGCCCTGATGGCGCGCGCAGCAACCGAACCGGCAGCGGCGGGGCCGACAAGACCCGGCAGCGACCGCGACTAGAAGAACGGAATGACCGTGACCAACCCAACCGCCCCCGAAACTGTGACAGACAGGCCATGCCCAGCCGCCGAAACGCCCGGGCCGGGCAACAAGGATGGCCGCCGGCTGCGCGGCGAAGTCAGCGCGCAACGCATCATCGACGCGACCATCGACCTGATCGCCGAGATTGGCCTTGCCGGCATCACGATGCAGCGGATCGCCGCGCGCGTCGGGTCATCCAACGCGCTGGTGGTGTTTCACTTCGGCTCGAAAGAGAACCTTTATCGCGTCGTGCTGCAATATCTGAGCGATCAGTACGACGACATGTGGACAGCGATGGTGCGCGTACCGGACATCCCGCCCGAACAGCGTCTGCTCGGATCGATAGATTGCGCGCGGCACTTTACCCATCAGCATCCACAATGGGTTTCGGTCTGGGTCGCCTTCAGCAGCGATCGCAAGACCATGCAGCTTGACCGCCAGATCAGTCTGCCGAACGATCTGGGCTATGCCGCCGAAGCCCGCGACCTTATCGCCGAAGTTGCGCGCGTCGGCGGTTATGCCAATATCGATGCCGAAACGTTGTCTGCGGGTCTCAACTATCTGGTTCAGGGGGCCTGGTTCTGGGACAATCTCAACCCTGACGAGGTCCGGACGGATGCAATGCGAAAGACCGCGTTGATGTTGCTGAACCACGTCTTTCCGCATCACTTTCCGGTCGCATAGTAGGACCTTGTTCTTGATACGACGGTCGGCGCCAGATTGTCCTGAAAGGCACATCGCGCGATCTCGACATCCAGTTCGGCGATCCTTTCGTCAAGTTGAACGAGGACCGCCGCCAGAACGGCAAGCGTCGCCCGCATCGTTTCGGGGAGGCCTGTCTCTTGGGCCTCAACCAGCGCAATGAGGCGCCGCGCCTTCACCGCCCCTTGCAGCACCATTTCGCCGAACTCTGCCGGTTGTGTTGATTTCCGGGCTGAAGGGAGCTGGGTTTTCCATCGAGAAGTGAGCTACTTACTTTTCTTCTGGGTCAGGCGTCGGTCAGGGCATGACTGACTATCTATTTTTCGGGCTGCTGCGGCTGATCTGACTTTGAACCTGACGCTGTCATTTGCGGCCTCCGGAACTTGGCGACACTGGGTGAAGCGGTCAAAAAGCGCGGTGATCATCTTGGCATCGCCAGATACCGTTGCCCATTCGCAGAAGCTGAGGTTGGTGGCGATAGCGACGCCGGTGCGTTGCTGGAGTTTGCTCAACAGATTGAAGAGCAGCGCGCCGCCCGAGGCGCTGAACGGCAGGGAATCAGGTTCATCGGGGTCGACGAGGACCAGGGAACGATCTGACTCTCGTCCGTGACCACCAGCCAGTCAGGGTAGATCCGCAAGCCAACGGGGCGGGCGGCGAAAGACGCCGGAACGAAGTAACAGTTTCGCGCGAAGCTGATCCGGCAGGTGGATGCGGCGCGGCTGCTTTGCTCGACAAGGTCGTCGAAGACAGGCGGCCACGACATGAGCACGGCGTGATCTTCGTCTCAGGCATCGGCAACGCTGCCGGGCAGAACCTGGTGCTGGATCTCGCGCCACAGCTCCACGCAGCGGCGTACGCGCCGATCGTTCGGCGCTATCAGGTCAAGGAGGTTGGGTATCGGTTGCCAAAGCCCCGGCCGGGGATCCCGAACGCTTTTCTTGACCTGACTGCTCGCCATTGAGCTTGAACCACTGGCGCCCCAATTGCTCGATCTCAGCTCGATGCCGGATCGCAGAACTCCGGCTCGAAGACATTGTGGTTCGTCATGGTGATCGAGCTTGTGCGACGTTCACGCCACGCATCGTCACAAGCGCCTCGCGCTTCGCGCTTAAACGCGCGGATGTAAATTCTTTTCCTCGTTGCTGATCTCCAATCTCATAGTCACCCTACCGCGGTGCCCACGAAACCGGTAGCAACTCAGGGCGTTCAATGCGCCGTTGAAGCCGCCTTAAGAGCTGCCACCTGCGCCGCGCCGCACCTCGGAAGGTTTTCGCGGACCCAAGCCGACCCCGATTTGCGCGCCTTCATCACCGCCCGGATCGACCCGCTCACTTTCGAAGAGGTGATCTCCTAAGTCGGCGCCGCGTTCCCGCCCGAGTGCAAAGACCACGCAGTCTACCCTGCACGCTGCTGGCGCGGCGCTGCTGTGGGACGGTGCTGGGCGCGCTGCCCCCGTCGCTTTGCGACGCTTCCGGAGTATTTGGGCCAAGATGAAGCTGGGGGCCGGTCAGAGATGGGCCATGACCGAGGTTGCGGCGCGCAAGCCTGGGGGATCGCCGCCTTTGCCGAGCCGCTGCATGGCCACGGTCATGGCTTCGGCCTGACCGCCGGGGCCGTGGTCAAGCAGGTTGATGAGCGCTGGTGCGATATCTTCGGGGCGGCAGGCCTTGCCGATGAATTCCGGCACGGTGCGGGTTTCCGAGACGAGGTTGACCAGTGTCACGCTGTCGATCCGGGCCATGCGGCGCATCAGCCACAGGGTGAGCGGCGCCATGTCATAGGCAATAACCATGGGGCAGTTCTGCGCGGCCAGTTCCAGGCTGACGGTGCCGGAGGCGGCAAGGGCGGCATTGGCGGCGGCGAAGGCGGCGGTGCGGGTGGCAAGGTTTGGGGCTTGCAGGAGGATGGGGTGGCCAAGCCAGTCCCTGGTGGCTTCGCGCACGGTTTCGGCGAGGTGAACGGGGGTGGGGAGGATCACGCGGAGGCTGGGGTGTCTCGCCGAGATCAGGCGAAGGGTTTCGCCGAAGGGGGGGATCAGGCGGGTGATCTCTCCGCGGCGGGAGCCGGGGAGAGCGGCAATGAGGGGGACGTCGGGCGCGATATTGTGGGACTGCCGAAAGGCTGCCGCCTGCTGCGGCGTGGCGACGGGTTCGCCGGTGACGGGATGGCCCACGAAGTCGCAGGTCATGCCAGCGGCGGTCATGTAGGGCGGTTCGAACGGCAAAAGGGCCAGCACGTGGTCGATGACGCGTGCCATCTTGGCCGCGCGTCCGGGGCGCCAGGCCCAGACCGAGGGGGCGACGTAGTGGATGATTTTCAGGCCGCGGTTGGCGGCTTTGACCAGTTTGGCGACGCGGAGGCAGAAATCGGGGCTGTCTATGGTGATGAGGGCGACGGGGTTTGCGGCTAGGGCGGCCCCGGCGGATTGTTTGATCCGGCGTTTCAGGGCGCGGTATTTGGGCAGGACTTCGGCGATCCCCATGATGGAGAGTTCCTGCATGGGGAAGAGGCTGGTGAGGCCTTCGGCCTGCATCGCCGGGCCGCCGATACCTGCGAAGGTGCAGCCGGGGGCAAGGGTTTTCAGGCCTGCCATGAGGGCGCCGCCGAGGCGGTCGCCCGACGGTTCCCCCGCAATCAGGAAGAAGTGGGGGGCGGTCATGGGTTGGTG
>JBATAV010000533.1:0-9425 GCA_049662025.1 Paracoccaceae bacterium
ACGGCCCCAGACCCAGATCCGACAGGAAAAAGTCCTGGATGGCGCGGCCTGCGCCAAGGCCATCGAACACCGCGCCAAACGACAGGGCGGCGGTGATGATCAGCATGAACATCACGGTGATGGCCAGCGTGTTGCGGGTGGCGGTTTCAAAGACCAGCCAGGTGAAGCGGCGCTTGATCACGGCGGCCAGAACGGCGGCCAATGCGCCGATCACCGAGGCCTCGGTCAGGCTGGCCCAGCCCTTCAGGAAGGGCACCATCATGGCAACAAAGATAAAGATCGGCAGCAGGCCCGCACGCAGCAGCCGCAAACGCTGGGGCCAAGTGATGGCGGCGCGTTCCTCGGCCGACATGGCCGGGGCCAGCGACGGGTTCAGCGTTGCGCGGATGACGATATAGACCACGAACAGCACCGCCATCAGCAGGCCCGGCACCACGCCCGCCAGCCACAGGTTCGACACCGGCTGCTTGGCGATCAGCGAGAACAGGACCAGCACGACCGACGGCGGGATCAGGATGCCAAGGCT
The DNA here is from genome assembly GCA_049662025.1 of Paracoccaceae bacterium. GTDB lineage: Bacteria > Pseudomonadota > Alphaproteobacteria > Rhodobacterales > Rhodobacteraceae > Pseudogemmobacter. Next base: position 527 of record JBATAV010000533.1, read on the forward strand.
GGATCCGGCCTGGATCACGCCCGAGATCATCAGCTTGTCATAATTCCGTCGCGCCAGTTCCGGCAGGGCGATGGTGGCGCCAATGGCCATGCCCGCGACCGACAGCCCGTTCATCACCGAGATCATCACCATCAACAGGATGGTGCCCACCGCCAGCCCGCCCGGCAATGGGCCGAACCAGACGTGGAACATCTTGTAGAGGTCATCGGCCAGACGGCTTTCGCTCATCACGTAGCCCATGAAGACGAACATCGGCAGGGTCAGCAGCGGCGTCCATTTCATCACCTTGAAGACGGCGGTGATGCCCATGTCGGTGCCGCCCGGCCCCCACAAAAGCAGGGCCGCCACCACCGCGACCACACCGATTGCGCCGAACACCCGCTGCCCGGTGACCATCATCAACAGCATGGTCGAGAACATCAGAAGGGCGATTGTATTGTGATCCATCAGATCTTTTCTCCGCGAAGGGTCGCAACATCGCGGATCAGGATCGACACCGATTGCAGCAGCATCAGACCGAAGGAAATCGAGATGATCAGTTTCAAGGGCCACATGACCGGGCGCCAGGCGGTGGGATTCCGTTCGCCAACCTCAAAGGAATAGATGGTGGAATCGACCGCGCCATAGAACATGACGCCCAGGTAGAACATCAGCGCAAAGACGGTGAAGACATCCCACAGCGCCTGCGCCTTGGGCGACCAGCGGGCATAAAGCAGGTCCATGCGGACGTTGGTGTCCATCCGCAGGGTCCAGGGCGCGCCCAGCATGTAGTAGGCCACAAGGGTGAACTGCGCCAATTCCAGCGTCCAGATCGCGGGAAAGCTGAAGAACTTGGTGACCGAGGACCACAGCATGATCGCCATCATCACATAGAGCAGATACATGGCAAAACGCCCGACCTTTGCGCAAAAGGCGTCAACCAGACGGACATAGACGATGGACCAACGCGGCATCGTTTCAGCCCCTTGCGGTGGCTGAAACGGACGCGAAGGTCCGCGCCCGGTTCGGCGTGGAGCGGAAATTGGCCATGTGCGAGTCATTCCCCCGGATTTTCTTCAAGCGTTCCTTTTCGCCCGCGTTCTGTCAAGAATTTTCCGGCGTGCATTTTTCTGTTACAAACGTTTCTGAAAAGGTGAGGGCCGCATGGACAAGGCGATTCCGATCGAAGACAGGATGCGCGCGGCGCTGGGCGATCTGACTCGCGCCGAGCGGCAGGCGGCGTCGCATATCCTGTCGCATTATCCGATGTCGGCGCTGGGCTCGATCACGGCGCTGGCGCGGGCGGCGGATGTGTCGTCGCCCACCGTGGTGCGGCTGGTGCAGAAGCTGGGGTTCAAGGGATACACCGATTATCAGGTGGCTTTGCGGGCCGAGGTGGGGCGGTTGCTGACCGCGCCGCTGACCCTGCCCGAGGGCACCCGCGAAGCGGCAGAGCATCCGTTGCAGGGTTTTGCCGCGCGGGTGGTGGCCAATATCGATGCCACGATCCAGCAGATCCCGGCGCGCGATTTTCTGGCGGTGGCGGCGCTTCTGTCCGACACCGGGCGCCGGATCACGGTGATGGGCGGGCGGCTGACCCATGCGCATGGCGACTATTTCGCCACTCTTCTGCGGGTGATCCGGCCGGATGTCGCCTTTCTGGCCGACGTGCTGACCGACTGGCAGCAGGCGCTTCTGGATCTGCGGGCGGGCGATGTGGCGGTGATCTTCGACATCCGCCGCTATGAACAGAACGCCGTGCATTTCGCCGAACTGGCGGCGGAACAGGGGGCCGAGGTGGTGCTGATCACCGACCGCTGGCTGTCGCCCGCTGCGGCCCATGCGCGCCATGTGCTGGCCTGCCATGTCGAGGTGCCCGCGGCCTGGGACTCCACCGCCTCCATTCTGGTGCTGACCGAGGCGTTGCTGGCGCATGTGCAGGGGCGGCTGGCCGATCAGGTGCAGGGCCGGCTGAACCGGCTGGAGGATTACTTTGCCCGCACCAAGGTGTTTCGGGCGCCGCGAGTCGGCAGCAAGCCTTAAAGCGCGCCAAGCTGTGCGCGGCGCGCGCGGCCCCCGGCAAAGGCGTTCAGCACCACGGCGGCCAGCACCACGGCCCCCCCGGCGAAGGTTGCAGGGCTGGCGGTCTCGGACAGGGCCAGCCAGACCCAGACCGGGGCCAGCATCACCTCGACCAGCGACAGAAGGGTGGCCTCGGCAGCGGGAAGGACGCGGCTGCCAAGGGTGTAAAGAATCATGCCCACGGCCAGGATCACAGCACCCATGGCGACGGCAATGGCGATGTCTTGCGCAGGCGGCCGGAAAGTGGTGCCGCTGGCGGCCAGCACCAGCCCCGCGACAATCACGGAAAATACGCAGCCCAGCAGGCTGACGGGCATGTTCTCGGTCAGATGGCCATGGCGCAGCGCCACGGTGAAGGTGGCAAACCCCAGCGCCGAGGCAAGGGCGGCCAGGTTGCCCGACAGTGCGCCCGCCGCCAGCCCCTCGCGGACCATGACGAACATGCCGATGCCCGCCAGCGCGATGGCAGCCCAGGTCGCCGGGCGGACGGGTTCGCGCAAGGTCACCCAGCCAAGCAGGGCGGCGAGGAAGGGCGAGGCCGAGAACAGGAAGACCGCGTTGGCGACCGTGGTGGACTGGATGGCGTGGATTGCCCCGCCGAAGGCCGCGACCAACGCCAGTCCACCGATCACCCCTGCCCAGCCGGTGCCCCTGATGCGCGCAACCGGATGCCCGTTGGATCGGATCGCGACCCAGAGGCCCAGAACCGGAATGGCCCCGGCCGAGCGCCAGAACAGCACCTGCCAGGTGTCGGCCACCTCGATCTGGCGGATCGCAAGGCTCATCAGCGACCACAGGGCCGCTGCCACCACAACGAAAAGGACGCCTGAACGATAGGTCATGCGGGTTACGCTAGGGGTGGCTTGGCGGCGGCTTCTGTCTTGAAACCGACGCTGCATGACGGGATTGCTTTAGTAGCCGCGTTGGCGGTCGACGAGGTTCAGGAACGGCTCTCCGGCTTCGCCGCGGCGGATGTTCTCGGCGATGACGCGGGAGGCAGAAAAGGGCCTCGTGTCGGCGGCGATATGGGGGGTGACGGTGACGCGCGGGTGGGCCCAGTAGGGGTGGTCCCGCGGCAGCGGCTCGGTGCGGAAGACATCCAGCGTGGCCTGGCCGATCTGGCCGCTGTTCAGCGCAGCCAGCAGGGCATCGTCGTCGATCAGCGCGCCGCGGCCAGGGTTCAGGATCGCGGCGCCCTTTGGCAGCAGGGCCAGGGTGCGGGCATTCAGGATGTTCTCGGTGTCCGGCGTTCTTGGCAGCAGGGTGACGACGATTTCGGCCTTTGAGAGGACGCGGGTCAGCCCTTCGGGTCCGTGATCGGTGGGCAGGCCGGGGATGGCTTTCGGGCTGCGGCTCCAGGCCATGACGGGGAAGTTCAGCGCCTGCAGGGCGCGGGCGGCGGTCAGGCCAAGGGCGCCAAGGCCCAGCAGCGCGACGGGCCTTTCGCGGGCCAGCGGCGGGCAGGTCGGATCCCAGACATGGCCGGGGTTCACGATATGGCGGTCCATGCCCAGATGCTGGCGCAGGGTGTGGCCGACCACCCATTCGACCATGCCTTCGGTCAGCCAGGGGTCGACCATGCGGCACAAGGGCTGAGTCAGGGTCGGGTTGCCGACGATCCGCTCTACCCCGGCCCAGAGCGACAGCACGGCTTTGGTTCGGGTGAAGGGGGTGAAGTCCTGCAACGGGGCGGAGGGGGCGTAGATGATGTAGTCGACCGCCGCCGGATCGGGTGCCTCGGTCGAGATTTCGGCCGCTATGCCAGCGTCGTGCAGGGCGCGGGGCAGGGTGTCGCGGTAGTCGTCCCAAAGGGCGGGGGCGGCGAAATGGATCAGCGTCATGGGCGGGCTTTCGATTGCGGGTCCGCCAAGGGATACGGTGCGGGTGCCGACCAAGTCCAGCCTTGGCGCGGGGGGGCGGGCGGTAAGGCAATTGCACGCTTCGCGCAATCCTTGTGTCTCGGCTCTGGCGCGTTCCGCGCCAACCGCCTCGGATGGCTTGGGCCGGGGCGCGGCAACGGACGAGCGGGTTGCGCGGATGGGGGGGAGCGCGCCGCGCGGGAGTATTTCGAAAGGCGCAAATCCGCGGAACGGGGCGGCGTGACTTTTCGTGGGCGGGTTCCTATATTCCGTGCCTTACCCTGCAAGGAGAGTTCCGATGTTTTTTGCCAATGGCCGGAAGCTGGAGATGGTGCGCCCCGAAGCGGCCCTGCCTGGACGGGCGGAGCCTTTGCCGACTGCCGAGGTGCATTTCCTGTCGGGCCTGGCGCTGAAATCCCTGGTACCCGAGGGGATGCAGGAGGCGATGTTCGGGATGGGCTGTTTCTGGGGGGTGGAGCGCAAGTTCTGGGCCGTGCCAGGGGTCTGGCTGACCATGGTGGGCTATGCGGGCGGCTATACGCCGAACCCGACTTATAAGGAGACCTGCACCCAGATGACCGGCCATAACGAGGTGGTTCGGGTGATCTTTGACCCCGCCGTGGTCAGCTATGCGGCGCTGCTGAAGCTGTTCTGGGAGACCCACGACCCGACGCAGGGGATGCGGCAGGGCAATGACGTCGGCTCGACCTATCGCAGCGGGATCTACACCTATGGCCCCGAACAGGCGACGGCGGCGGTGGAGTCGCAGGCTGCCTATCAGGCGGCGCTGAGTGCCGCGGGCCGGGGCCGGATCACCACCGAAATCCTGCCCGCATCGCAGTTCTTTTTCGCCGAAGATTATCACCAGCAGTATCTGGCGAAGAATCCCGATGGCTATTGCGGCATCGGCGGCACTGGCGTGACCTGCCCGATCGGGGTGGGGGTGGTGGCGGGCTGATGCTTGCGCGGGCGCGGGCGAGGGCGTAAGTCCGGGCCGAAATCCAGGAGCCGGTCCATGCGTCTTTTCACCGTCGAGACCACGATCACCGATGAAGGCGGCGCCGAGGCTCTGGCCGATGCGATGGACCGGTTGCAGCCTGCGCCTGCGGATGTGGCGCTTTATGACGATGCCGAAGTGCCGGGCAGCATCAAGGTCATGGGGCAGTTCACCAGCGCGCCCGATATGGTGGTGCTGGATGTGCTGGCCGTGGCCTTCGGTGCGCCGCCTTTCACGCTGTCCGAACAGGTGCAGCGCACGATCTCGGCGCTGACCACCTTGCCGGGGGAAGCGGCTGCGCGGGCGCTGGCCGACCTGGTGGAGGCAATGGAGCCAGCGCCTTATGGTGTAGGTGCTTTCGAGATCGAGGATGGCTCGGGCCTGTGGGAAGTGGGGGCCTATTTCCTGACCGACCCCGACACGGCCGCGCTGAATGCGCTGGGCGCGGCACAGGGGGCCAGACCCTTTGTGGTCAGCGAAGTGCCCGATATCGACTGGGTGGCCAAGGTGCGGCGCGAATTGTCACCGGTGGATGCGGGACGGTTCTTCGTCTTTGGCAGCCATGATGCGGACAAAGTGCCCGCGGGCCGCATTCCGTTGCAGATCGAGGCGACGGTGGCCTTCGGCACCGGCCACCACAACACCACTCTGGGCTGTCTTCTGGCCTTTGACCGGATGTTCGGGGCGGGGGTGCGCCCGGCCAATGTCGCCGATATCGGTGCGGGCACGGCAGTGCTGGCGATGGCGGCGGCCAAGGTCCTGCCCGGGGCGAAGATCCTGGCCAGCGACATCGACCCGGTGGCGGTGGATGTGGCGCGGGCCAATCTTGGCGTCAACGGTCTGGAGGGGCGGGTTGCTTGCGTCGAGGCGGCGGGCTTTGACCATCCGACCATCCGCAAGGCCGCACCTTTCGATCTGGTCTTTGCCAATATCCTGAAGGGCCCGCTGTTGCAGCTTGCCCCCGACATGGCGCGTCACGTTGCCACGGGCGGCCGGGTGATTCTGTCCGGTCTGCTGGTGATTCAGGCCGAGTCGGTGGTTGACGCTTACGTCACGTCAGGTTTTCGTCTCGATTCCCGCGACGATCTGGGGGATTGGAGCGCTTTGGTTCTGAGGCGTGTCTAAACCCGTGTTTTTTAACATAAAATTCATTTCGTGATTTACCTTCCCCGGGGTTCCGCCCAAGAATTGCCACAATCTGACCTCATCAATTCCTTAAGCGGGGGCTTGGACGATTACCATGGTGAAGCAAATGTGGGCTGACCCGAATCTGAACGACTTCTACGGTCGCGTTGCGCGGATCGAGAAGGCACATGCCAAGGGCTATGGCTTCGAGGCGCGCGGCACAATGGGCCGGTCGACGACCTGGAAACGGGAACGTTCTGGCTGGCGCATGGTGAAGCCGTTGCTGGTTGTTCTGGCGATGGGAATCGGCCTCAAGGGGGTGATCCACTATTATGTGGGCGCCGAGCTTTACGAGGAACGTGTGACCAAGCTGATGACCGGCCAGGGCTTCGATCCGGTCGGCGGTGCGCTGATGCAGGCCGATCCGGTGACGCTGGCGATTTCCTCTGCCCTCTCGGCAGTCTTTCCGAAATGATCTGACGCCGGTTCGGGGCCCCAACGGGCCCTGACTTCGGGCCGAGGATGGGACCAACAAGAAAGGCCGCCCCCGGTATCTCCGGGAGGCGGCCTTCGGTTATTCACCGACTGGTCTGGTCGGTCGTGTGGTCGGTTCTGTCGGGGGGCTCAGCGGCCCAGCATCTCGATGTCACCACGGCACAGGCCGATATCGTCCAGCTCGCGGTCCGAGAGCTTGCCGAGGGCCTTGCGGGTGATGCGCGTGTCGTTCCAGGCCCCCAGAGCGCCAAAGACGCTCGTCAGGGCATTGACGGCACGGTACGTCGTGATGGCGCCGAACGGCGCAGGGCGGCTCGTTTCGATGGCGGCCATGATGTGTTCCTTTTCAATTCTGCTCAATGCTGGGGCGTTCGTGCCCTCGGGATGTCAAATAGCCTTGCTGCAGGTGCGAAGCAAGCGGGCGGCCAGCATGACCGCCTTGCAGCCATTGCATGGCTGCAGCCACAAATTTGACATCAATTCCGGGCGTTTCCTCACACTGGGGTGAGTTCTGTCGTTTTCACGATCCGGCCCGTCGCTTTCTGCATCTGCATAAGGACCGGGCAGAAGTCCCGCAAGCCCAAAGTTCGGCATTGGCGGATGTTCTCTTTTCGTGCTAATCGATAAAAAACGATGGAAAATGAGGGCAGGATGCGGGTTATCGGGATCGACCCTGGCTTGCGGAACCTTGGCTGGGGGGTGATCGACGTCGCGGGCGCGCGGATTGCCCATGTCGCCAATGGCATTTGCCATTCCGATGGGGCGGTGGATGATCTGGCGCGGCGGCTGTGTTCGCTGCATTCCCAGTTGACCGAGGTGCTGCGGGCCTGGCAACCCGAGACGGCGGCGGTGGAGCACACCTTTGTCAACAAGGATGCGGTGGCCACGCTGAAGCTGGGGCAGGCGCGGGGGATTGCCCTGCTGGTGCCGGCGCAATTCGGGCTGGAGGTCGGGGAATATGCGCCGAATGCGGTGAAAAAGACCGTGGTCGGTGTCGGCCATGCGGCCAAGGTGCAGGTAGATCATATGGTGCGGCTGCATCTGCCGGGGGTGGTGATCGCGGGCCCGGATGCGGCGGATGCGCTGGCGGTGGCCATCGGTCATGCGCATCATGTGCAGTCGGCGGGCCGGTTGCAGGCGGCCCTGAGAACGGCGGCGAGGGCGGCGGGATGATCGGCAAGATCTCGGGGCGGGTCGACTGGAAGGGCAGCGAGCAGGTTCTGATCGATTGCCGGGGCGTCGGCTATATCGTCTACGTCAACGACCGCACCATGGCGACGCTGCCGCCGGTGGGAGAATTCTGCGCGCTGTATACCGATCTGCTGGTGCGCGAAGACCTTTTGCAGTTGTTCGGCTTTCCGACCATGCTGGACCGCGAATGGCACAAGCTGTTGATGACGGTGCAGGGGGTAGGGGCCAAGGCCTCGATGGCGATGCTGGGGGCCTTGGGGGCCGAAGGGGTGGCGCGGGCGATCACCCTGGCGGACGCGCGGGCGGTGCAATCGGCGCCGGGCGTCGGGCCAAAGCTGGCGCAAAGGGTGATCCTGGAGCTGAAATCGAAGGCGCCGTCGATCATGGCGATGGGGGCAAGGCTGGCGGTGACGGCCGAGGCGGATGAATCCGTGATCGAATCGATGCCCGCTGCGTCTCCAAGAAAGCCCGCCAGGGTCGATGAGGCGGCCGGTCGCCGCGCGGGCTTTGCTGCCGATGCGCTGTCGGCGTTGTTGAATCTGGGCTATGGTCAGGGCGACGCGGCGCAGGCGGTGGCCACCGTGTCGGGCGAGGCGCCCGAAGCCGATACCACCACGCTGATCCGCTCGGCGCTGAAACTGCTGGCGCCGAGGTAAGGGATGGAACCCGACCCCTCATTGCGCCCCGAGAAACTGCCCGAGGACACCGACCGCGCGCTGCGACCGCAGATGCTGGAGGAATTCATCGGTCAGCAAGAGGCGCGGGCCAATCTGCGGGTGTTCATCGACGCTGCGCGGATGCGCGGCGAGGCGATGGACCACACGCTGTTTCACGGCCCTCCCGGTCTGGGCAAGACCACCTTGGCGCAGATCATGGCGCGCGAGTTGGGGGTAGGGTTTCGGATGACCTCGGGGCCGGTGCTGGCGCGACCGGGCGATCTGGCGGCGATCCTGACCAATCTGGAGCCGCGCGATGTGCTGTTCATCGACGAGATTCATCGCCTGTCGCCGGTGGTGGAGGAAGTGCTGTATCCGGCGCTGGAGGATTTCAAGCTGGATCTGGTGATCGGCGAAGGCCCCGCCGCGCGCACTGTCCGCATCGAATTGCAGCCCTTCACGCTGGTCGGCGCCACCACGCGGCTGGGCCTGCTGACCACGCCGCTGCGTGACCG
>JBATAV010000534.1:0-3397 GCA_049662025.1 Paracoccaceae bacterium
GCCTTTGCGCGCGCCCGCGGCCTTTCTGGCGGCCTTTGCGCTGGGGTTTCTGGCGGCGGGGGTGCGCGGCCACATGATCGCGGCCCCCATTCTGGACTTTCGCTATTTCGGCCCGGTCGAGGGCCGCGTGATCGAGATCGACCGATCTTCATCCGACGCGGTGCGCATCACGCTGGACCGGGTGGTGCTGGAGGATGTTTCTCCGGCCCGAACGCCGGTGCTGGTGCGCGTCTCGCTGCATGGCAAGACCAGCTTTCACGACCCGCAGCCGGGTGAGACCGTGATGCTGACCGCGAATCTGGCCGCGCCGGACGGGCCGGTCGAGCCGGGGGGATTCGACTTTCGCCGGATGGCGTTTTTCGACCAGTTGGGCGCGGTGGGCTATACCCGCAGCCCGGTTCTGCTGCTGGAGCCGCCTGGCGCCGGAGAAGAAATGATTGCGCGGCTGCGCGCCTGGCTGTCGGCGGGGATGAAGGCGCATATTCCGGGCGATGCCGGGGCCTTTGCCTCGGGTGCGATGACCGGCGACCGGGCGGGGATCACCCAAGACACGGTGATCGCGCTGCGCGATTCGTCGCTGGCGCATCTGCTGGCGATTTCCGGGATGAACCTGGCGTTTCTGGTGGGCTTTGTCTTCACCCTGGTGCGCACGGGCGTGGCGCTGATACCGCCCCTGGCGCTGCGGGTGAATGCCAAGAAGGTTTCGGCGGTGCTGTCCTTGGGGGTGGCGCTGTTCTACCTGCTGCTCTCGGGCGCCAATGTGGCGACCGAACGTGCCTTTGTCATGGTGGCGGTGATGCTGGGCGCGGTTCTGCTGGATCGCCGGGCGATCACGCTGCGCACCTCGGCCATTGCGGGGATGATCTTGCTGGTGGTGCGGCCCGAAAGCCTGGGGGAGCCGGGGTTCCAGATGTCGTTTGCAGCCACGATTGCGCTGGTCTCGGGGTTTTCGGTGCTGGACCACAGGGTGATGTTGCAACGCTGGCCGCGCTGGACGGTGCCGGTGTTCACCCTGGTGGCCAGCTCGGTCATTGCGGGCTTTGCGACCGCCCCCTATGCGGCGGCGACGTTCAACCGGTTCACCGATTATGGCTTGCTGGCCAATCTGTTGACGGTGCCGGCGATGGGCGCGGTGGTGATGCCGGCGGGGGCGGTTGCGGCCTTGATCGCGCCCTTTGGCCTGGCCTGGCTGGCGCTGTGGGTGATGGGGTTGGGGGTGCGGTGGATTCTGTTCGTGGCGCATTGGATTGCCGATCTGGACGGCTCCATCACCGCGATACCCGAGCCTGCGGCATGGGCCTTGCCACTGATCACGCTGGGCGGGCTGTGGCTGATTGCCTGGCCGGGGCGGGCGCGGCTGGTCGGGGTGGTGGCTGTGGTTGCGGGGCTGGCGTCCTGGCCGATGGCGGGGCGGCCCGACCTGCTGATCACCTCGGATGGCCGACTTCTGGGGCTGCTGGGCCCCGAGGGGCGGGCGCTGTCGGCGGCAAAGGGCGGCGGCTTTGCAGCCGAGAGCTGGCTGGAGAATGATGGCGATCTGGTGACGCAAGAGAACGCCGCCCTGCGTACCGGGTTCGACGGTCCGAAAGGCGCGCGGCGGTTTTCATTGGGTGGTCTGACCGGGATGGCGCTGTCGGGCAAAGGGGCCGAGGAGAAGCTGGCGGCGGCCTGCGCCGAGGTCGATCTGGTGGTGATCGCGGCGCGGATCGAGACGCCGCCAGAGGGCTGCATTGTGATCGACCAGAACCGGCTGCGTCAGACCGGGGCACTGGCTGTTCGGGTCTCGGGGGGGCAGATCACGGTGACGGGCACGCGGCAATGGCCACGGCTCTGGGTGGGCAAGCCGATGGCGGCGGATGCGCTGCCGGTGCTGCAGCCGCAGGCGGACCCGCTGGTGGCGCTTCAGTAGCTGCGGATCAGCCCGACCAGGCGGCCCTGCACCTTGACCAGATGGTCGGGGAAGACGCGGGTTTCATAGGCGGGGTTCGCGGCTTCAAGCGCGATCATGTTGCCCTTGCGGCGGAACCGCTTCAGCGTCGCCTCTGCATCTTCGACCAAAGCCACCACGATATCGCCATTCTCGGCGGTGACCTGTTCGCGGATCACCACGATGTCGCCATCGTTGATGCCCGCCTCGATCATGGAATCTCCCTTGACTTCAAGGGCGTAGTGGTTTCCTCGGCCCGACAGCATGGAGCCGGGAACCGCGACGTGGTGGCTGACTTCGCTGATCGCCTCGATCGGGACACCGGCGGCGATACGGCCCATGACGGGCAGTTCAAGGGCGTAGACGGCCTCGATCGCCATGGCGCCGCGCGGCGGGTCGGCCCGGTCGCCCTTGATGACCTTCGGCTGAAAGGCGGGGGGGGGGAAGGTGGGCGGATGCGCCGTGGCGCCGGAGGGTTTTGCGGTGGGCTGTGCGGTGGGCTGTGCGGTCGGCCGCACCATCGCCTCGGGCAGTTTGATGATCTCCAGCGCGCGGGCGCGGTGGGCCAGGCGGCGGATGAAACCGCGTTCTTCCAGCGCCGTGATCAACCGGTGGATACCGGATTTCGACCGCAGGTCCAGCGCCTCTTTCATTTCGTCGAACGAGGGAGGAACGCCGTCGGCGTCCATCCGGGTCTTGATGAAGGTCAGAAGTTCCAGCTGTTTGCGCGTCAGCATCGGCATACTCCAAAGGCAAATCGTTAACGCAATGTTCTGCCCGTGTTCCCGATTTGTGTCAAGCCTCTTGCGAATTGCGGGTGGCTTGTGTGGCCCCAACAGAGAGTATTTGGGCCAAGATGATGTCAGATCGGAAGGTAGGGAACCGGTTCGCCCGCTGTCTTCGGGCCGTCGCTGACGGGGCGCAATAGAAGGGCGTTGGCCTCGGTCAGGATGGTCAGAAGGGCACTGTCCTGTTTGTCGAATGGGGTGATCGTGCCTGCGGTCAGGCGGGCGCGCATGTAGTGGGCGCGGGGGCCGTTGGCGGGCAGGTCGGTGCCGAGAGTGGCGGTAAGCATGGCGGGCAGGGGGCTCGGGTCGCCTTGCAGCGCGCGGAGCAACGGCAGCAGGAAAAGATGCCCGGTGACGATGGCCGAAACCGGGTTGCCGGGCAGGCCAAGGAAGGCAGCGCCCTGCAAACGGCCAGCCATCAGCGGCTTGCCCGGGCGCATGGCGATTTTCCAGAACGCCGCCTCCAGCCCCAGGTCGCGGGCGACCTTGCCGACCAGATCATGGTCTCCGACCGAGGCACCGCCGATGGTGACGATGATGTCGGCGCCCGCCGCCAGTCCGAAAACCGTGCGCAGCGAGGCCTCGTTGTCACGGGCGATCGGCAGCAGGCGGGCCTCAGCGCCCGCAGCTTCGGCCATGGCTTTCAGCGCGAAGGAATTGGAGGCGATGATCTGTGCAGGGC
>JBATAV010000535.1:0-4469 GCA_049662025.1 Paracoccaceae bacterium
ACGGTCGGCCCGGAGCCGGACGACTTCTTCCTTCAGGGCTGCAATCTCGGCCATGGTGGCCCGCATCTGCCCGTTCCGCGGGAATGCAGCGGCCGGTCCCACGATTAATTTCCACATTCAGCGGCGCAAAACGCTCTCGATCGCATCAACGTTACGGGCGGCTTCTGCAACCGCAACGCCCCGCTCCGTCCGCAGACTAACCGCGTCGATCTTGAACGCGCGGCTGAACGTCTGTCTTGTAACCTGAATCAATCCGTTCCTTGGTCACGGTCTCGCGCCATCCGTGACGGCTTGGCTCGCGTCACATATATCTGATTTGGTACAAAACAACCTTCCGATCGCTACTTGCAACCCTGCCCGCCCCAAGCCTTCAGCACCTGTCGGAACTGGCCGCCAAGCGGATGGATTGCCCCCAACCCGTCGTCGACTTCGTTCTTGACATAGAAATTACCCTGGTCGCACAAAGCCTTCTGCGTCCATTCGTGGCAGTTGAAGCAGTGCTTGCCCTTCCACACCTCGTCGGGAAGCCCCTCAATCGGCGGGAAAAGCGGCGAGCCTAGGATCAGTTCCGCAATCGTCTTGCCGCGCACGTTATCGCCGCCTTCCTTAAGCGGTTGATTGAAGAAGATGTCGGCGGTCAATGGCCCGGCCTTGCCACCGGGCGGATTTTCCTGCGGATCGTGGCGGCTCTTGTCGATCGCCGCCGCCAGCTCGCTCTCGGCGATCTCACGGAACATGCTGTCGGGATGCTGTTCCAGAAACGCTTCCCAGTCCTCCGCCTTGCCACTGACCTGCGCGGCCTCGAACGCTGCCTTCTCGGCTGGGTCGGGAGCCGCGGGCTGCGGCTGCGGTGTCGGGACAGCCACATCGCCTTTTTCGGGCTCAGCCGGAGTGCCGGCGAATTCCATGACTTTCGCCAGCAGCGCGCGGGCCGCCTCAAAGTGTTTGCCGTCGGGGTAGGCCCGCATGAACATGATGAGCTGGACCGGATCGCGGCTAGCCTCGACCGACTTCCACAACGCATCTTCCTCGGTCTCCGGCGTGCCGACGGCAAATTCGAAATCCGACGTCAGCGACGATGTGTCCCAGGGCGTCTGCAAGCCCCCGGTGGCTTTCAGCACATCGACGCGTACCTGCTTGAACATCTGCTCGATGGGGGACCCCGGCTCGACCAAGTGCTCCGCCAGGGCCTGTGTGAAGGGGCTGTTGCCGTCCGCGCCGTCCAGCGCCACGGCACCCGGTGCGGTGGCATAGGCAAGAAACGTGCCGGTCGGGGCCTTCATTTCGGCCAGGCCGTTGTCGTCGAAATTCTTGACCGTCTCGAACGGATTGTTCCGGCAGGCATCAAGGATGACGATATTGGTCTTGTTGCGCGCCGAAGACATCTGCCGCAGGATAGACTGCGCCTCGATCGCCACCAGATCGAGATCGGCAGCATCGGTCAGTGTCGCATCCACGGGCAGCAGGTAATTGGTACCGAAGCTCTGCACGCCGTGGCCGGCGTAGTAGAATAACCCGGTTGCATCCGGGCCGGCGGCGCGCAGGCCCTGACCGAACTGCGCCACCGCTTGCCGCATCTCGGTCAGCGTGGCGTCGGGCATCAGAGTCACCTCGAACCCCAGCCCCTTCAGTGTGGTCGCGATCAGTTCGGCATCATGCCGCGGGTTTTCCAGCTTCTGAACCGACTGATAGGCGCCATTGCCGACCACAAGCGCGATCCGCGGTTCGGCCACCACCGACATTGCAAACATCGGCATCAGCCCGATCAAGGCCAGGAAGAGAAACGTGGCGCGTCGGAAATAGCTGAACATGGTCACTTGGATCAGTAAGCGAGCATTGATTTCTTGGCAACCATTTGCGAAACTTGCTTGATGACGAAGGCGGTGCTTCGACCGGTTCGTGTTCTCCAGTCAGCACAATCAATGAGGGCGGAGGAATGACGCTTCCCATGACAGGCCACACCTGGCGGCACATGCGGCATCTTTTTCACATCCTGCGTGGCGCTGCCCTGCCGATCTACTTTGCTTGCGTCCTGTCGGGCCTGTTTGCGGGCGCTGCCGCAGCGCAGGACTCGCTGTTCCGCAATGGCTGGACGCTGCGCAGCGATAGTTCCACGCTGTCGTTCCAGTCCGTGAAAAACGAGACCAAGGTAGAAACCTCCGACTTTGCAAAATTCTCGGGCAGCATCGACGAGACCGGCGAAGCGAAAGTGGTTGTCGAGGTGGACTCGGTCAATACCAAGGTCGACCTTCGCAACGTGCGGATGCGGTTCCTGTTCTTCGAGACCTACCAGTTTCCGCAAGCGGTGGTGACGCTGAAGCTGGACCCGGCTCAATTGAGCGACCTGGCCGACGTGCGTCGCAAGACCCTGACCCTGCCTTTCTCGCTGACGCTGCACGGCGTCACCAATGAACTTTCCGCCCAAGTCGCCGTGGTGTTGATCACTCCCGATCTTGTGGCCGTGTCGTCGGTATCGCCGATCTCGGTCGCGGTGGCAGATTTCAATCTGTCCGATGGATTGCAGAAATTGGAGGATGCGGCGAAGGTCACTCTCATCCCGTCTGGCGCGGTAACTTTCGACCTCCTCTTTGCCCGAAACCAGACTGGCGACGGCGAGACGGTTGTGGCGGTGCCGGAGCCCGATCCCGGCGCCAGTGCGGCGCTGGAGACCAAGGGTAATTTTGACGCTGCCGAGTGCGTCGGACGGTTCGAGATCCTATCGCGCTCGCGCTCGATCCAGTTCGCTTCGGCCTCGGCGCGGTTGTCCGCCACGTCTTTCGCCTTTCTGGACGCACTTTTCGACATCGTGCAGCGCTGCCCGGACATGGTGATTGAAGTCAGCGGCCACACCGATTCCGATGGCTCTGACGGCACCAACGAGGCGCTGTCCAGGAAACGTGCGGCGGCGGTGTCGGACTATCTGCGCGACAAGGGCATTCCGGTGAGCCGGTTGGTGCCAGTCGGCTACGGCGAGTCCAGACCTATCAGTTCCAACGACACGGCCGAGGGCAAGGCCAACAACCGCCGCATCGAGTTCAGGGTGATCTCGAACGGGTGAGGCACGCTGCGCTGCCGCATTGATTTCAGGGCTGCTGTCAGACCGATGAAAACCAGTCTCTGCAAGGAGGATGCCTCGCCGTTTCAGTTCGCCTGTGATGGCCGGTAAAGTCACATGACCCTTCTCGCGGATGTCCTGCCCCATCGCCGCCAGTTCCCGCGAAACCCGGCCGGCATTCGGGCGACGGCCGCCGATGACCGCTTCATCTTCCGCACCACTGACCGGACCCTGTGGTTCGAAGCAGATGGCAGTGGCGCTGGGGCGGCGATCATGGTGGCCGATCTGCAGGCGGGGGCGGTGGTGACGGCAGCGGAAATCCTGTTGATCTGATGGTGCGAGTGGTCGGTGACACGGGCGGTAAGGGTGATCGCGGGAACTGCGGCTAGCGATTGGCAAGACTCTCAGCGTCAAGACGCGGCGGGGTCTGCCGATTCCAGCTTTGTCATCATCGCAAAATCCGCCATGCTGACCGCTACCGATTGCCTTCTGCAAGCCGGGCCTGTCTGAAACCCCATAGTGCCCGCTCCAATTCAAAGGACGACATCCATGCCATTGACCATTATCGCATCGAACGTGATAGGCGCAGCACCGGTTCATATCTTCACCGCAGACGGCGATGACCTTTTGATCGCCCCGGGCGTCATTGCTGCAAACACCACTGGCGCCGCCATCAGCGGCCTTGGATTCGAAAACCTCTCGATCGACATTCAAGGAACCCTGATTACCAGAGGCTTTCTTCAGATCACCGGCGACAACAGCTATCTCACCATCGGGCAGAACGGCTATCTGACCGGATCCGGCTTTGCATCTGGCACAGCGGTCATTCAGTATACCGGTTCACCCGGCTCTGTCGTGGTCAACCGGGGAACGATTTCTGCCAACAGCAGCGTTGCGCTTCTGACGGATGGCGGCGTGACCATCATCAACCAGGGCCTGATCGACGGCGCCGACCCGGTCTTTCTTGGCCTGTTTGGCGGGGCCGGGGACCGGCTTGTCAACGCCGGTAGCATCGTCGCAGGGTCGACCTCTGACGGCGGGACTGACAGCCGCGATAACAACGGCGTGGTTTCGACCGGTGAGCAGACCATCATCAACAACCTTGCCGGTGGCCAGATCGTTGGCACCTTCATCTCCGGCGCTGGCGTTGCCTTTAACGGTTCAGGCGGCGGCACGATCTTTAACGCGGGCGAGATCGTCTCGCAGCAGTATCACGGCGTGAACTTCGCGGATTCTTCTGCGACACTTAGCCGACTGGTCAATTCCGGCACGATTACCGGCTTTCTGACGTCCTTCAACGGTTCAAATCAGAGCGATCTTGTCACGAACCGCGGACAGATGATTGGCGATGTCAACATGGGCGCGGATGCCGATACGCTGGACAACCGGGGCGGCATCATCGAGGGCGATGTCT
>JBATAV010000536.1:0-2193 GCA_049662025.1 Paracoccaceae bacterium
TAGCCGATAGGTTTCAGCGCGACATCGACCGGTTAATTCGCGATGCAATCGGTGAGAATCCGGAGATCGGCCATATCTGGCAGGCTGCACGTGGTATCCGACGGCTGATTTTCCAACGCCGACACAATATCTTCTATGCCCTGCATGAGGATACCGCCTGGGTCCTGTTCGTCTTCGACGGACGCATGAACATCAACCAGCAGATTGCCGAAACGGGGCTCAATGTAGAAGCCCTCATAAGGCGTTCGGAGGAATAGGGGAGCCTTCCACACGGGCGCAATGGGTCGTTTAGTGGCGGTATATGAAATTGCAAACGGCCTGTTTTGATGCCCTTGATCGGTTACGCACGCGTCTCGACCGAAGATCAGACATGGGGTAATCGCGGGCTCTCGGCCCCCCGAGTCTCGACAAGACTATGAGGGTGGCTGTTCCCCGATAAGATGAAGATACGGGCTCTCGACTGGACGCCGGGCCCAAGCATCTAATGGAGAACAGCCATGAAGGAATATATCGGTCTGGACGTTTCGATGAAAGAGACCGCCGTGTCGATCCGGCGAGATGGCCAGCGTGTCTGGCGAGGAAAATGTGTTTCCGACCCCGCGATCATTGCGCAGCTGGTGCGTAAACGGGCCCGATTGGTCGACCGGATCGTATTCGAGACCGGCCCGTTATCGGTCTGGTTCTATCATGCCCTGCATGCCGAGGGATTGCCCGCGGTGTGCATTGATGCCCGTCACGCCAAGTCCGCCCTCGACATGGCGCCGAACAAGACCGACGCGAATGATGCTGACGGTCTGGCACATCTGGCCGAGATCGGCTTTTTCCGTGAAGTGCGCGTGAAGAGCTTCGACAGCATGCTCGGAAGGACTCTTGTCGCGGCCAGAAACCGCCTTGTCAGGATCACGGTCGATCTTTCCAATCATATCAGAGGGTTCATGAAGACCTTTGGTCTGGTCATTCCTGCTGGCAAGGGAAGCACATTCGAAGGACACGTACGCCGCCTTCTTTCGGATCAGCCGAAGTTGTCTGCAATCTTGTTGCCGATGATGGATGCCTGGTGCGCCACTCGGCTGCAAGCCGCCCGACTTGCCCGCCAGATTGCCGCAGAAGCCCGACAGAATGATGGCTGCCGGATCTTGATGTCGATCCCGGGTGTTGGGGCCATTACCGCAACCTCGTTTGTTACTGCGATCGAAAGCCCAGATAACTTCCGGAAATCTCGATCAGTTGGTGCCTGGGTTGGCCTGACAACCCGTCGATATCAGTCCGGTGAAATTGACTATAAGGGCCATATCTCCCGCCGGGGGGATCATCACCTCCGAGGTTTGCTATACGAGGCAGCATCCGTCATTCTGACCCGCAGTTCGGCTGAAAGTGACCTGCGGAACTGGGGGCTGAAGCTCAGAGAACGCATCGGCTTCAAGCGCGCAGCCGTCGCTTTGGCAAGGAAGCTGGCGGTCACGATGCATGCGATGCTCCGGGACGGCACCTTGTTTGAGCGAGGCTTGAAACCAACTGCATGACAACACAGGAATAGCGCTCGGACCTTGAGCGCGCCGAAGCGTCCCTGCCGGGACGTAGGTGGGGCCTTTCGTGCAGGGGGATGCACCGCTGACACGTCAGCTGAGTGCGGATCAGACATAGGAAGGCCCACCCGCGAACACCAATCATGCGGCGACCAACGTGTCGACCGCGAAGACGACCCTGCTCCGGCAAGCGTACCTTGGCACGCCTCGACGAACATTTGCGCTGGTCATCAACGGCTTTCTGCCCCACACCGAAAGAAAGGGCTTGCAAAATGTGATGCGATTAGACGACCCCCCTGCCCCAGTCGCAGGCCCTGAAATCCGCAGGCTGTGCCGAGATTCATGAGGAACAAGCCTCGGGCGGCAACCGCGCACGGCCGGTCCTCGCCCGCGTGCTGGAGCGCGTGGCCAAGGGTGACACGCTGGTCGTCGTGCGGATCGACCGGCTGGCCCGCTCGTTCTCGCATCTGCTGGAAGTGATCGAACGGCTCGAGGCGAAGGGTGCCTTCTTCCGTTCGCTTGAGGATACGATCGACACGGCATCTCCGCAGGGCAAATTTACGCTTCAGGTGCTTGGTGCTGCCGCCGAGTTCGAGCGTGCGCTGATAAGGGAACGAACCAAGGCTGGGCTGATCAGCGCGCGTACCAAGGGTCGCGTAGGCGGAAA
>JBATAV010000537.1:0-1870 GCA_049662025.1 Paracoccaceae bacterium
GTCAAGAGGTTGCCGCCCACCATCGCGACGGGGCGCCCGGTGTCGGGGTCGAACAGAAAGACACTCGACTGATGGTTGATCATCCCCTTGTCGGCATTGCCGGGGAAATACCCCCCCGCCTTGACGCCAAGCATCGCCGCCGCCCGGTCAAGGCCGGATTTGAAGCCATACTGCCGCCCCTCGCCCAACGCCTCGCGCACGACCGGAAAGTTGTAGGCATCGCCGCGCGCCATCGAGGCAAAACACGCCTCCACCGCCGTGAACGCATCTTCGGGCGAGACGAGAGAGGCGATCAGTGCCTCGGGAACGATCAGCATCGGGGGCTCCTTCCGGGCGCAACGCCCGTTTGGTTAATGCGCCCCCCGGCGGTTTTGCCGGAAGACGCATGGAAGACGTCGGAAAGACGTTCGCAAGACAGGTTTTTTTCCGCCATTTCCGCTGGTTACTTCAGCGAACGCTAGTATGCCTTGCCGCGCGCCGAAACCGGCCAGACAACCTCGACCTTGCCGCCCCGCACACCGACATACCAGTCATGCACATTGCAGGTCGGGTCGCAGTGGCCGGGCACCAGACGCAGCTTGTCGTTGACCTTCAGAACACCGCCCAGATCCTCGACCACCCCATGCTCATCGCTGCATTTGAGGTATTTCACATCCGTGCGGCCGAAGACCACCGGCAACCCCGAATCCACCGATTGCGCCTTCAAACCGGCGTCGACAATCGCCTTGTCAACCTTGGCGTGGGACATCACCGAGGTCAGGATGAACAGCGCATTCTCCCATTCGCCCTGGTCGATCCGCTTGCCGTTTTCATCCAGGATGCGGCCATAGTCCGCGTCCATGAAGGCGTAGGAGCCGCACTGCAACTCGTTGTAAACGCCAGAACTTCCTTCGAAGTAATAGGATCCCGTGCCGCCACCGCCAACGATGTCGCACTCCAACCACTGGGCCTTCAGCCCCTGCACGGCATCGCGCACCATGTCGATGGCAATGTCCAGCTTGGCCTTGCGGTCGTCGTATTTGTCCATGTGCTGCATCGCGCCCTGATAGGCCTGAATCCCTGAGAATTTCAGCCCCGGTGCCGCGTCGATCAGCTTGGCGATATGCACCACATCCTGCGTGGTGGTCACGCCGCAACGGCCCGCGCCACAGTCGATCTCGACCAGACATTCGATCTCGGTGCCATGCTTTTGCGCCGCCGCCGAAAGATCGGCCACATTCGCCGCATCATCGACGCAAACGATTGTTCTTGCACCCAATTTCGGCAACCGTGCCAGCCGGTCAATCTTCGCCGGGTCGCGCACCTGGTTTGAAACCAGCACATCCTTGATGCCGCCACGGGCAAACACCTCGGCCTCGGAAACCTTCTGGCAGCACACCCCGCAAGCCCCGCCCAGGCTTTCCTGCAGCTTCTGCACGTCCACCGACTTGTGCATCTTGCCATGGCTGCGGTGCCGCACGCCATGCGTCTTGATGTAGGCGCCCATCTTGGCGACGTTGCGCTCCAGCGCGTCCATGTCCAGGATCAGACAGGGGGTCTGGATGTCTTTCTCGTCCATCCCCGGCAGCGCGGGGATGTCGTAGCCAACTTCCAGGCCTTCGAAATTTGCTTGCTTGTTCATTGTGTTATCCCCTCATTTCATCCAAGGCAGGCTGTCAAGATCGACGTTGCCGCCAGTCACGATCACCCCCACACGCCGCCCTTTGAACCGCTCGGGGTTGGCCAGAATGGTGGCCAGGGGAACAGCACTTGAAGGCTCCATCACGATCTTCATCCGCTTCCAGATCAGCTTCATCGCGTCCACGATCTGATCCTCGGTCGCGGTCAGCACATCCGTCACATGGGCTTTCACAAAGTGCCAGGTCAGGTC
>JBATAV010000538.1:0-4849 GCA_049662025.1 Paracoccaceae bacterium
GCCGCCTGTTCTCGCCCGCCCCCAGAGTGCGGGTCAAATCCACCGTCGGCGCCGGCGACAGCTTTGTCGCCGCCCTGGTGCTGGCCATGGCGCGCGGTCAGTCCGATGACGAGGCGCTGGCGATGGGGGCTGCCGCCGCCGCTGCCGCCGTAATGACCGACGCCACCCAATTGTGCCGCCCCGAAGACGTCATGCGCCTGCGCCCGGAAACGGCGGCAATCGAGATCTAGCTGCCGGATCCCGAAGTTTGATGGTGCGGCCCTTTCGCTGGGCCGCATGATGCGCAGGGCGCGCCGAGAAAGCGGCGAGACCGGAGAGATTGGAGGCCGGATGACTGCCGCCCGGGTTATTGCCGTCCGGGTTACTGCGTTGCGAATCTGCGCGCAGGTCGGGGTGCGGACAAACCAACTGTTCGCCGCTCATGCTCCAAGGGCCGTCTTCGCTCTGCTTTGGCGGCGTGCGGCACCTCCGGCGGCGAGTCATCATGCGCTGTCGCCTTGATTGCTTTTCGGGCACAATCCCGGTGCTGCGGATTTCACCGGCCGTCAGCCCTGCCGCGCGCGGATGCGATTGTTGCGCGGGTTATGCTCCAGTTCCGCCAGCCCAAGCACCTCCAGCACCGGGGCCACATAATTGGCGAACCGGCCCCGATAGCCTTTGCGCAGCCCATAATAGCCGCCCCGCGGGTTGTTCGGGTCGCGGGCCCAGCCCTCCAGCGTGCCGTCTTGGGTGGGCTTGCCCTCATCGGCATTGCCCAGCGGCATCCAGTCACCATGGTCGCGCAACATCCGGGTTGCCTCGTCCAAGGCCCTCAAATCATACGACAACTTCGTCGTGCCGACCTTTACCACAAGGGCGGCTGGGTCAAGGCTCAGGTCGCGCCAGGCCAGAAATTCCGAACTGCCCGGCGGGGTGTTCAGCTGCCAGGGATCGTCCGGGGTGCCGGTGCCATAGGTGACGGTGTTCATGCTGGGCCCTTCATGGCATGGGCCGCAAGTGCTGCGGCGAAGGTTTCAAAACCTGGGGTCAGGTCGGGAATTGATCTGACGATGAGGCCGGACAGCGGGCCAGTAAAGGCTTCTGTCATCTCGAACCGCGTCCCGGTCGCTGTTGCGCTCAGCTGAAACGTCCGCGTCCCGACAAACAGCCCGAATGGCATCCCGCCGCGCCAGACCATCTGCGACTCAGCCGTGCAGCTGACCACCTTCAGCCGGAACACCCGCGATCCTGTGGCCGCAGTGGTCAGGCGCAAGCTCTGTCCCGCGGCGATCGTGTCGGATGGACCAACAAGGCTGGTAATGCCGAAATCGCCCGCCGCCAGATGCGGGCGGCTGGTCAGCACGCGCCAGACGGCGCCAGGTGGGGCGTCAATGTCCTTACTGACGTGAAAACGGGTCATGCGGTCCTCAGGCGGTTTGTTGCGATCCTTGCGTTGATCCCAGCCTTGATAGCGGGCTAAACATGACATCTTGTGTCATGTTGGGGAAAACCAATGCGCGGCGCGCGTCTGTTGCAGATCCTGCTGTTGCTGCAGAACCGCGGGCGGATGACCAGCCGCACCCTTGCCGCCGAACTCGAAGTCACGCCGCGGACCGTGCTGCGCGATCTCGATGCGATGACAGAGGCCGGCCTGCCCGTCATCGCCTTTCAGGGCAGCGGCGGCGGGATCGAGCTGGGCTTTGACTATCGCAGCCAGATGACGGCGTTGACCCACGATGAAGCCGAGGCGCTTGCGCTCATGCTGGCGCATCCGCATCCGGCCCTGCGCGCGTTGGAACGTGACACGGCAGCCAAACGTGCCGCTGGCAAGATCATCGAAGCACAGGCCGCCCCGATACGCGCGATCATGGCCCGCACGCTGGATCAGTTTTCCGTGCAACCCGTCGGGCAGGTGGATGATGATCCGCGCCCGATCGCCCTTGCCCGCGCGGTCCGCGGGCGCAACCTTGTCACCCTGCGCGCCCGCGATGGCACGGCAGTCGTGGCCCATCCCACGGGTCTGCGATTTGACATGGGCGGGTGGGTTCTGACAACGCCAAGGGGCGATATCGCCCAGACTGACTGGGGCGATGTGGTGATCTCGGCAAAGACCTTCGATCCGGCCTGAGACGCCGTGCCCGTTGCAAAATGGGCGCGGACGGTTCCCTTCAGGGCCTGACGGCGCAAATACGCAGTTGTTTGACGCGCCAAGGTGGGGGCTGGCACATAGGCCCGACCGAGACGCATTGTGCCGCTGTGTGCATTTCGCAGCTACCGGCGCGATTGGCTCTTTCCAGACTCTCGCCGCAATATGCCTGAACGTCCGGTCAGGGCCGAAAGCACCCATTGTCAGCGCCAGCATGCACGGCACCCGACGTCGCGCCAAAGGTTCCTGCGCGAGGCCACATCTGGCCTGGCGGCCCAGCCCTCCCGAGTTCCCCTTCCCGTCAGGCCAGAACCCCGCCAAACCATCATACCGGGTTAACAAAACCCTAACGCCACCCCAACCCATTGGAATCCCTTGCGTCATTTCGGCGTCCCGACTCGGGACGCCCCGCGCCGCCTCATTCTCCGTGGTAGCTGACGGTCTTCACATCCTCGCCCGGAGCGGTCTTCTGCCGCCGCACGATCAGCCGGTTCAGCGCGTTGATATAGGCCCGCGTCGAGGCCACGATCGTATCGGTATCGGCGGACGATCCGGTCACGATCCGCCCGTCCTCTTCCAGCCGCACCGAGACCGTCGCCTGCGCATCCGTCCCCTCGGTCACCGCATTCACCTGATAAAGCTGCAACCGCGCCTTGTGGGGGAAGATCATCTTGACGCACATGAAGGCCGCATCTACCGGCCCGTCGCCGGTGGCGTCGATATGGTGATCGACCCCGTCGACCGACAGCACCATATCCGCCTCTTGCGGCCCGTCGGTGCCACAAACCACCCGCAGCTTTTTCAGCTGCAGGTATTCGTAGGCGTCGTTGGTCTGCTCATCGGCCACCAGCGCGATCAGGTCGTCGTCGTAGACCTCTTTCTTGCGGTCGGCCAGCGCCTTGAACCGCACGAAGACATCGTTCAACTGGTTGTCAGCCAGATCGACACCCAACTCCTTCAGCTTGGCCCGCAGCGCTGCGCGGCCGGAATGCTTGCCCAAGGGCAGCGAGGTGCCAGACAGGCCGACATCCTCGGGGCGCATCACCTCAAACGTCTCGCGGTTCTTCAGCATGCCATCCTGATGGATGCCGGATTCATGGGCAAAGGCGTTCTTGCCGACGATGGCCTTGTTGAACTGCACCGCAAAGCCCGACACCGTTGCGACGCGGCGGCTGAGGCCCATGATCTTGGTGGTGTCGATGCCGGTGCGGTAGGGCATGATATCGTTGCGCACCCGCAAGGCCATAACCACCTCTTCCAGCGCGGTATTGCCGGCACGTTCGCCAAGGCCATTGATGGTGCATTCGATCTGCCGGGCGCCTGCCTCAACAGCGGCCAAGGAATTCGCCGTCGCCATGCCCAGGTCGTTGTGGCAATGAGTGGCGAAGATGATCTGGTCCGCACCGGGCACCTTCTCCAGCAACATTCGGATCAGTGACGCGCTTTCGCGCGGCGCGGTGTAGCCGACGGTATCGGGGATGTTGATCGTGGTGGCCCCTGCCTTGATGGCGATCTCGACCACGCGGCACAGATAATCGTGCTCGGTCCGCGTCGCGTCCATCGGCGACCATT
Organism: Paracoccaceae bacterium; assembly: GCA_049662025.1. Taxonomy (GTDB): domain Bacteria; phylum Pseudomonadota; class Alphaproteobacteria; order Rhodobacterales; family Rhodobacteraceae; genus Pseudogemmobacter. Next base: position 3,698 of record JBATAV010000538.1, read on the forward strand.
GCACGTTGTCGCACAGGTTGCGGGCGTGGGTCACGGTATCGTGGATGCGTTCCGCCATCTGGTCCATGTCCAGATTGGGGATGGCGCGGTGCAGGGGCGAGGTGCCGATGAAAGTGTGGATGCGCGGGGATTTCGCGTGTTTCACCGCTTCCCAGCAGCGGTCGATGTCCTTGTAATTCGCCCGCGCCAGGCCGCAGATGGTGGAATTCCTTGCCCGCCGGGAAATCTCGGACACAGCGGCGAAATCGCCCTCACTGGCAATCGGAAAGCCCGCCTCGATGATATCCACGCCCATCTCGTCCAGAAGACCAGCGATCTCCAGCTTTTCGTCATGGGTCATGGTGGCGCCGGGGCTTTGTTCGCCGTCGCGCAGGGTGGTGTCGAAAATCAGGACGCGGGGTTGCGTTTTTGGATCGGTCATCTGGTGAATCCTTGGGTCTTAGCCGGTTGCAGTCTCCGGGCGCTGATCACCTCTGAGCGGTCGCGCCCCGCGGGCACGCTCAGAGGCGGCTAAGAAGGAGAAGGCCAAGGGCGGCCATCGGGCGAAAGCCCGGCGTGGCGCGGTGGATGTGCGGCCCCTTGATCATGGCTGCGACTATACGGACGATTCCGGCGAAGGGAAGGGGATTTGACTGCCGGGCACTGTCCCGGTTTGAATTATCTTTCTTCGGGTAAGGGCCGCGCTCGCCGGGGGCGGAGGTTCTGTTGGGCAAAACCGGCCTGGGGTCGAACTGCCCTTTCCATGAACAGACCCACCCAACGCGCCGAGTTTTGGGCGCATCAGGGGCCGTGCAGGGTTCAGGATCGCCGCCCGGTTCCGAAACTCGGCGACCTGCCAGTCGAAGTCGCGCGCCACGCATTGCCCGGCGGTGATTTGCTTGCCAATCGGAAGAGGGTTCGTCTTGACCAGGCTATGTCGGTGGTATTCTTGCAGTCCGGCTCGGGCGGCATGAATCGGCGCAAGAACGCGCGGGTCAGCCGCCCGAGGGGTCGCGCCAGCGGTTGGCGATGGGGTAGCGGCGGTCCAGCCAGAACGCCTTTTGCGTCAGCCGTACGCCTGGCGCGGACTGAAAGCGTTTGTATTCCGCGATGTAGAGCAGATGCTCGACCCGCTTCACCGTTACCAGATCAAAGCCTTGGGCCACCAGATCG
>JBATAV010000539.1:0-3570 GCA_049662025.1 Paracoccaceae bacterium
CCACGCCCAGAAGGTCGCGCGCACCATCGACGAAGCTGCCGGTCAGCCGCTTCTCGCCCAACCGGCCGACAATGCCGATGACGATGGCCGCGCCCAGAAACAGCGCCCCCATCTTGTCCATCCACCAGCCCTGGCTGGACACGCCCCAGATCATCACCGCGAAGGTCACGCCGAAGATCACCAGGATGACCTTCTGGGTTGCGGTCAGGGCCTCATCGGCCCTCTGCGCGGCGCCGTTTGCCAGGAAAAGCTGTCGATGCGCCTGCGCCTGCCCGGCCACGACCGAGCGTTCGGGGTTGAGTTTGACCCGCTGCGCATAGCGCATGACATAGCCCGTGCAGATCGCCAGCCCGCCAAGCAGGATCACCAGCCGCAGCCAGATGCCGTCGGTAAAGGGGATATCGGCGGCATTGGCGCCGATCACCGTGGCAAAGGGGTTGATCGTCGACCCAAGGACGCCGATGCCGGCGCCGATCAGGATGATCGCGACCCCGGTCACCGCGTCATAGCCCGCCGCGATCATCACCGGGATCAGGATCGCATAGAAGGCCAGCGTTTCCTCGGCCATGCCATAGGTGGTGCCGCCCAGGGCAAAGAGCGACATCATGATCGGGATCATCCAGATCTCGCGGCCCTTCAGGCCCGCCATCGCGTTGCGGATGCCGCTGTCGATCGAGCCGGTGGCGTTCACCACGCCCAGAAACCCGCCCAGAAACAGCACGAACAGCGACACGTCGATGGCGTTCGCCGCATAGCTGTCGGGATCGTAGAACCCGGCGATCGGGGCCAGCATGACGGCGACAAAGCCCTGCGGGTTCGGATCGACCGCGCGGTAGGTGCCGGCAACGGCAATCTCGCGGCCGACCTCCTCGCTCATCACCCGGTCGTATTGGCCGGCCGGAATGATCCAGGTCAGCGCGGCGACCAGGATGATCAGCCCGAAAAGGATCGTGTAGGCGGTCGGGAAACGGGAGGTGAGGTCCTGTTCCGGATCCCCTGCCAGCGGTGTCTGGTCGGTCATGGGTCGCCTCCTTCAACGGGCGTGATGGCCCGAGGATCGCTGCCCATCAATCTAGCCACCCCCGAAGGCACGGCATTAACCGCCGTCAACCACCCCGAGAGCCATCAATTCGGCGCTGCGGCTTTCTGGTCGTGTCGACTGCGCCGCACCGGTGCAAGGCCCGGTCATTGACGTGCGTTCATGAGGCTGGCGGGACGACGACGCGGCCGGGCGGCCGGGCGGCGGGGCGGCGGGGCGGAATGATTGGCGGACTTCTGACGATCGCCACCCGACTGCTCGGTCTGCTTGCCCGACAGGCGAAGGACCAAAGGGCGCGGAAGATGATTCCACCGCGCGGAACCGATGGATATTGATGCAGGTTAATGCGCGCCCTGACGTTTTCTTCAAGATCCCGGAAGAGCGCAGACAACACAGGAAAGGACCGAAGGATGGCCAGCCGCGAGAATACGTCCGATGCAAAGGAGAACGCCCTGAACGCCGCTCAGGTCGAATTCACTGCCAATCCGCTTTTTCTTGCCCCTCAGACAAAGTACTTCCTGCAGGCGCAGGAGCGCATCTTTGATGAGGTCGAGAAGTTCTCGGCGGTCTGGTTCAGGCGCAGGCAGGAAGCCACACAGTCCATGATCGACATGGGCAGGCGGATCGTATCGCAAGGCCGGGTCGACCCGGCGAGCGCCATGAAGGAGATCGCCGACTGGCAGACCCATTCGATGCAGCGTCTTGCCGAAGATGCAAAGGGTTGCAGCGAGATGATGGCGAAATGTGCCGGTGCGCTTGCCTCGAACGAGGTCAAGGCGATCGAGGAAACCACTGAAACGCTGCGGAAGGCGACGAGTTCCAGCAAGTCCGAAGCGGTCTGAGCGAAGCTGCGGCAGGCCCGGGGCGCGCCGAACACGCAATGCCGGGCGGCGGCTTGTCCTGTCCCCTGCCGGATCTTTCGCGGCGTCGCCCTGTCGGCCCGGCGGATCAGGGCAATCGGCACCGCAGCACCCATGGCGAAGCCCGCCGTCCCGGCCTGCGCCAGATGTTGCGGATCCTGGGCCGAGACAGGGCCCGAGACCAGATCCGGCACGATCAGAATCTCGGCCATCGCATGCGCAGCCCGAAATCACTTCTTTCGTGATGCCATTGACCTTCCGGCAACGGGAAGGACTAGGTTGGTTCTCAATTCAGGCGGAGCCCTTGAGAGGGCGCAGGCTGCAATACCGGCGATGCTGCAAAGCCATTTGTGCGGGCAGCAGGGCGGCATGCGGGGCGCGGGTCAGGGCATGAGGGGCAGCGACTTGCACGCGCCTTTTTTCCCGCCGCGCCGATCACAAGCCGGTTGGCGGGCGTCATGCCTTCGGCGTCATGCCATCGGCGTCATGCCATCGCAGATCAGGAGAAAGCGATGATGAACGGCTATGGTATGGGTTGGGGTATGGGTTGGGGCATGGGCTTCGGCTGGCTCTGGATGATCATCATCCTTGTGCTGGTCGGTCTCGCCATTGCGGCGCTGGTCAAATACCTGCGCAAATGAAACGAAAGGGATTACAATGGGCTATACGATCAACCGCCTGATCGCGGACGCTGGTTTTGACGCCGTTGACGCACGCACCCGCGCGGCGTTGGCCGACAACGGGTTTGGCATTCTGACCGAGATCGACGTCAGGGCGACGATGAAGAAAAAGCTGGACATCGAGATGCCCGGCTATCGCATTCTCGGCGCCTGCAACCCGAAGATGGCGCATCAGGCCATCGGGATGGAGCCGCGGGTCGGCGCGATGCTGCCCTGCAACGTGATCCTGCGCGAGGTCGATGGCGGGGTCGAGGTCAGCGCGATTGATCCGGTGGCCTCGATGCAGGCGATCGACAATCCTGCCCTGCATGCGGTCGCCGGTCAGGTGCGTGACCTGCTGGCAAAGGCCGTTGCCGCGATCTGAGCGGACGCGCGGGGCGAGATAGGGTGCTCCTGGCCCTCTGGCACGGGGGGCCGCTGCCCCATGTCCCGAACGGGCCCCGCTACAAATGCGGCCGGTCGCCCGGTGCCAGGAGCCACCCGATGCCCGATCCTGATCCGCACGCAGGCCACAGCCGTCGCGACCAGGGCGCTGGGGCCGATGCTGCCTTCGGACGCGCCCAGCCATGAGCTGACCGATTTCACCCGCCGGATGTGGACCTCGGCGGCGGCGGCGATGCCGCTGATCGTGCTGACGATGGGGCCGATGGTGGGTCTGCCGGAGCGCGACGGGATCGGGCACCAGACGGCCAGCGGAACCGAAGTGACACTGGACGAAACCGCCGACGGGCTGACCCTTGACCGCACCGTCCCGGGCGCGCAGTCGGGCCAGCTGACCGATCGCTACAACCGGCTTGACGAGGCCTGGAGCCTGTCGGGAATCTGGAACGGCCAATCCGCAAGCCTGCCCCGCAGCGGGCTTTTGGCCAGTCCGGCGGCCTTGCGGTAATGCGAAACGGTGGCCGCGATCAGGTCCGACAGGCGCTTGCAGTCAGGTGCCACATCCGGTTGCCGCGCCAGTGCCGCCGCCAGATCGGGAAGCCTTTCGAGT
>JBATAV010000540.1:0-4234 GCA_049662025.1 Paracoccaceae bacterium
CCGCACGCTTTCGCCACGCGAGGCACCGCCATCGATCAGCCGCACGCCCGGCGCCAGCGCCGCCGCGCGCGCCCGGTCCTCGGGGTGGATCACCAACACGACCGGCAAGTTGGCAAAGGCTGCCAGCCCGTGCGCCAGCACCGGTCTCCCCCCAAGCATCTGCCATTGCTTGGCAATTTCTCCACCTGCGCGGTTGCCCCGGCCTGCGGCGACGATGATGACGGCGGTGGTCACTGGCGCGTTTCCTCTTCGGAACCTGTCTACGTCAGGCAGGCGCGGCTGACAATCTGGCGCGGGATTGGGCACGCATGCCTGAAATTTGTGCATCGCCTGATTTTCAGTCACAATGCGGTGGTGTCGGTGCGCTGCCTGCTTGGTCCCCGTCGCAGACTGTCGCTACCTGCCCAACAGATGTACAAGGAAAAGGCAATTGGCCCTGAGGCTTGGCCCTGTCACCATTGACCCGCCCGTACTGCTGGCCCCCTTGGCCGGCATCACCGATCTGCCGTTCCGCCGGCTGGTCGGGCGGTTCGGCGCCGGGCTTGTGGTCAGCGAGATGGTCGCCAGCGACGAGGTGCTGCGTGCCCGCCCCGAAGCCCGCGCCCGCGCCGAACTTGGGTTCGATCAGGTGGCGACCAGCGTCCAGCTGGCGGGCCGTGACCCGGCGCTGATGGCCGAGGCGGCGAAATGGTGCGAAGGGCAGGGCGCACGGCTGATCGACATCAACATGGGATGCCCGTCGAAACGGGTGACAACGGGCCTCTGCGGTTCTGCGCTGCTGCGCGACATTGATCTGGCAATGCAATTGATCGCGGCGGTGGTGGGCGCCGTACAGGTGCCCGTCACCCTGAAAACCCGGCTGGGCTGGGATGACACCTCTCTCAACGCCGCCGATCTGGCCAGGCGCGCCGAAGACGCCGGCGTGCGGATGGTGGTCATTCATGGCCGCACCCGCTGTCAGTTCTACAAGGGCCACGCCGACTGGCGGGCGATCCGGGCGGTGAAACGGGCGGTGACCATTCCCGTCATCGCCAATGGCGATATCACCGATGCCCAGACCGCCACGCAGGCGCTGGACCATTCGGGGGCGGATGGGGTGATGGTCGGTCGCGGCGCCCAAGGTGCGCCCTGGCGGTTGGCCGAGATTGCCCATGCGCTGCACCGGACCCCTGCGCCAACCATACCACAGGGTACGGACCTGGCCGCGCTGATCATCGCCCATTACCAGGACATGCTGTCGTTCTACGGCACCGAACTGGGCCTGCGATGCGCGCGCAAACATCTGGGCTGGTATCTGGAAGAGGCCGGGCTGGAACAGGCGCGCGAACCGATCCTGACCGCGACCGACCCCGCCCGGGTCATCCGCCTGCTGCAAGAGGCCTTCGCCGAGATGGAGGCCGCATGAGCGCCTTTCGCCCGCCTTATCCGGTGCCAGGCGTGATCTGGGCCTCGCTGCCCTTGCCCTCGCTTCTGATCGACCGGGACGGCCGGATTCGCGCGGCCAATCCGGCCGCCGAGACCTTTCTCAACGCCTCATCGCGCAGCCTCGCCGGCCAACCGGCCTTTGACCGCCTGTCGATCGACGCGGCGATGGACGAGGCCCTGGCCCGTGCCCGCGCCAACCAGTCGCCCTTGAACATCAACGATGTCGACGTGACCACCGGCGAACGCGCCCCGGTGCAGTGCAACATCCATGTGGCCCCCCTGCAGGACGACCCCGACATCATCCTGCTGATCCTGTCCCCGCGCGAGATCGCCGACCGGCTGGGGCGGTCGATGGGGGTGAAATCGTCGGCGAAATCGGCCATCGGCATGGCCGAGATGCTGGCGCATGAGATCAAGAACCCCCTCGCCGGGATCTCCGGCGCCGCACAGCTTTTGTCGATGGGCCTCGCCCGCGAGGATCGCGAACTGACCGACCTGATCGTCGAGGAAACCCGCCGCATCGTCAAACTGCTGGAGCAGGTCGAACAGTTCGGCAACCTGCGCCCGCCCGACCGCCGCGCCGTCAATATCCACGACGCGCTGGACCGCGCCCGCAAATCCGCCCTTGTCGGCTTTGCCGCGCGGATGGTGATCCATGAGGATTACGACCCCTCGCTGCCCTCCACCTGGGCCGATCCCGACCAGTTGATGCAGGTGTTCCTGAACCTGATCAAGAATGCCGCCGAAGCCGCGACAAGGGCGGGGAGGCAGGGCATCGGCACCATACGCTTGCGTACGTTCTACGACCTTTCCTTGCGCGTCCGCCGCAAGGACGGCGCCTCGGCCGCGCTGCCGCTGAACGTCGAGATCATCGACGATGGCCCCGGCATCCCACCCGACATCGCTGCCGAAATCTTCGAACCCTTTGTCTCGGGCCGCGAAAACGGCACCGGGCTGGGGCTGGCGCTGGTGTCGAAGATCATCTCCGACCATGACGGCTGGATCAGGGTCGAATCCGTACCGGGGCGTACGGTCTTTCGCCTGTCGCTGCCAATGGCCCCCAAGGACAAACGGAAGGAGCTTTGAATGGACGGCACCGTTCTTGTCGCCGACGACGACCGCACCATCCGCACCGTGCTCACCCAGGCGCTGACGCGGGCCGGCTGCAAGGTGCATGCCACCGCCAGCCTGATGACGCTGATGCGCTGGGTAGAAGAGGGCATGGGCGATCTGGTCATCACCGATGTCATCATGCCCGATGGCAACGGGCTGGACGCGCTGCCCCGCATCGCCCGCCTCCGCCCCGGTCTGCCGGTGATCGTGATCTCTGCCCAGAACACCATCATGACCGCCATCCAGGCCACCGAGGCCGAGGCCTTCGACTACCTGCCGAAACCCTTCGACCTGCCCGATCTGATGAAACGAAGCGCCAGCGCGCTGGAGCAAAAGCGCCACACGCCGAAGGCAGCACCCCTGCGCGAGGCCGCCGACGATCTGCCACTGGTCGGCCGCACGCCCGCGATGCAGGCGCTTTATCGGCTGGTGGCGCGGGTGATGAACACCGATCTGTCGGTGCTGATCACCGGCGAATCGGGCACCGGCAAAAGCCTGCTCGCGCGGGCAATCCACGACTTTTCAGACCGCCGGACAATGCCCTTCGTGGTGGCGCAAGGCTCGGATCTGGCCGGCATCGACGGCCCCGCCACGCTGCTGAGCCGGGCCCGCAGCGGCTCGGTCGTGTTTGACGAGGTGGCCGATTTCAACGATGACGCCCAGGCCCGCGCGGTACGGATGCTGGACATGCTGGGCGACAATGCGCCGCGCATCATGGCGACCAGCCAGGTCGATCTGGCATCGCGGATCGACGGTGGGACCTTCCGGCAGGACCTGTTCTACCGGCTGGGCGGGGTGGCGCTGCATGTGCCCGCCTTGCGCGAACGGGTCGATGACATCCCGCTTCTGGCCGAGCATTTCCTGACCCGTGGCGAACGCGACCTGGGCATCACCCGCCGCCTGCCGCCTGACGCGCGCGAATTGGTGCGCGCCTGTTCCTGGCCAGGCAACGTGCGCCAGCTGGAGAACACGATTCGCCGCCTGCTGGCCACATCGCCCGAAGCCGAGATCAGCCGCGCCGAAATCGAGCAGGCGCTTGGCAATCAGCCGCTCCCCGAGCCCTTGAAAGGCGGCGGCGAGGGCGAAAGGCTGTCGGCCTCGGTGGCGCGGCACCTGAAACGGTATTTCGACCTGCACGGCGGCCAATTGCCGCCTGCGGGCGTCTATCAGCGCATTCTCAAAGAGGTAGAGACGCCGCTGATCGAGATTGCGCTGGATGCAACAGCTGGAAATCAGGCGAAATGCGCCGATCTTCTGGGGATCAATCGCAATACCTTGCGCAAGAAGATCACCGATCTCGATATCCGCGTGACACGCCGCCGCAAACTGATGTAAAACCGCAACATCCAGCGTGTCGTCAGGGTTTCACCCCGCGCACGCCACAAAATGTAGCGGGGATATGAGCAGCCTCGATCGCGCCTTGCGCCGGGATATCTGGACGCGCCTGTCACGCCTGCGCCGTTTGCGCCGGGTGCAGACGGCGATGACGCTTGGCCTGGTGTTCCTCGGCCCGGTGCTGGTGGTGGCCACGTTCCTCGCGCTGGGGCCGCTGAACCAGGGCGCCACGTCGCCGGGGCTGCGGCTGATTCTGCTGACCGATCTGGTCTATGTGCTGGTGGTGGCCGCATTGGTGCTGGCCCGCGTTGCCCGCATGGTCGCCGACCGCCGCAGCCGCAGCGCCGGCTCACGTCTGCAC
>JBATAV010000541.1:0-4368 GCA_049662025.1 Paracoccaceae bacterium
GTGCGGCGGTCGAGGTAGTCGCCGTTGCGGATATGCGCGGCAAAAAGGCGCAGCTGGCCGGTGGTGCGGCCGCGCTCGCCTTCCATCCGGGCGGCGGGCAGGCCGGTTTCCAGACAGCCGATTTCGGTGATCTGCGGCCCCCGCGCCTCGATTTCCTCGGCGATGGCGTCCAGAAAATCGGCGCGCGCGCCCCGCGTCATGGCCGAATAGGCCGGAAATGCCGCCTCGGCCGCCCGCGCCGCACGATCCACCAGATCGACGCTGCCCACGGAAAACAATACCGGCTTGCCGCTGACAGGCGCGTTCGGAAAGGTCTCGGGCGTGGCGACCCAATCTCCAGCGATCAAATGGCGTCCATGTAGCGATAGCGGCATCGGCCCAGCTCCTTGGTGGCGTGAGGTGTTCCAGAAATGCTCCGGTCCGGGGGTGATAGCCGCATCGGCGCGGCCGTGCCAGCCGGAAAGCCATGATTGCCAGAGCTGCGCGATATTGGTAAGGACTTCTTACCGCTTTACCCATACCGGAGCCGCCCCATGCCCGTGATAACCTGCATCGAAGATCTGAAGCGCCTGCACCGCAAGCGCACGCCGAAGATGTTCTGGGATTACTGCGAAAGCGGCAGCTATACCGAGCAGACGTTTCGGGAAAACACAACGGACTTCAGCAAGATACGGCTGCGCCAGCGGGTTGCCCGCGATCTGTCGGATCGGTCGATCCGGGGGCAGATGCTGGGCCAGGCTGTGGCGATGCCGGTGGCTTTGGCGCCGGTGGGCAGCACCGGCATGCAGCACGCGGATGGCGAGATTCTGGCGGCACGGGCAGCGGCGCGGTTCGGCGTGCCCTTCACGCTGTCGACGATGAGCATCTGTTCGATCGAGGATGTGGCGGCGCATTCGCCGGAGCCGTTCTGGTTTCAGCTGTATGTGATGCGCGACGAGGCTTTCGTCGATGCCATCATCGAGCGGGCGAAGAAGGCCAAGTGCAGCGCGCTGGTGCTGACGCTGGATCTGCAGGTGCTGGGCCAGCGCCACAAGGATCTGAAGAACGGCTTGACCAGCCCGCCGAAGCCGACGCTGCCGAACCTGCTGAACATCGCCACCAAGCCGCGCTGGGCGCTGGGAATGGCGACGACGCCGCGCCGGCAGTTCCGCAATATCGTCGGGCATGTCAAAGGCGTGGCCGACCTTGCCGACCTGACCGCCTGGACCAATGAGCAGTTCGACCCCAACCTGGATTGGGAAAAGGTGGCGCGCATCCGCGACCAATGGGGCGGCAAGCTGGTGCTGAAGGGCGTGCTGGACGCCGAGGATGCACAGATTGCCGCCGATGCCGGGGCCGATGCGATTGTGGTCTCGAACCACGGCGGGCGGCAGCTGGACGGGGCGCTGTCGTCGATTCGCATGCTGCCTTCGGTGGTGCGGGCGGTGGGCGATCAGACCGAGGTCTGGCTGGATTCGGGCATCCGGTCGGGGCAGGACGTGCTGAAGGCGCTGGCGATGGGGGCCAAGGGCACGATGATCGGGCGGGCCTATGTGCATGGCTTGGGCGCGATGGGCGAGGCCGGCGTGACAACGGCGCTGGAGGTGATTGCCAAGGAGATGGACATCACCATGGCACTGTGCGGCGAGCGCGACATCAAGGACATCGGCCGCCACAACCTGCTGGTGCCGGAGGATTTCGAGGGCCGTTGGGCGTGAAAACCGGGATGACAGCGGGTCGGGGACGTGCATAAATCCCCGGTGGTTGCAGAGGGGCCTTGGTGATGCCGGCAACGACGGGAAACGACACGATCACCGCCAGCATCCTGACCACCGATCTGGACGGTCTGGCGGGCGATGACCTGCTGGTTCTGAACTATACCAACTGGCTGAACGGCATCCGGCTTGACGTGATCGAGATTTCCCTGCTGGAAAACTGGCAGTCGCATCTGTTGTGGGAAGCCTCGCATTTTCCCAACCAGGTCTTTGGCCATGCCTGGTTCACCATCGCGGGGTTCGAGCGGCTGGATTACACCGGGGCGCCGATGGTTCTCAACCGGGTCATTGGTGGCGTTGGCAGCGACACCATTCGCGGTGGAGACCTCGGCAATAGTCTCAACGGCAGGACGGGCGGCGACCATATCTACGGCGGCCTGCAAGGAGACTGGATCGAAGTAACCGCCGGACAGGGTCAGGATTACCTTTGCGGTGGCGATGGAAATGACCGGTTTTCCGGCGTTCAGCGCAGCGACATCGTGGACGGTGGCGCGGGCAACGATACCCTGACCTTCGACCTGACCGGCGAAACCGCCGTCAACACCACCCTGACGGCGCTGACCAGCAACCCGAACTGGACCGGGATTGAAGTCTTTGTCGGCACTCTGACCGCAGGGAACGACATTCTGCGCGTCACCGACATTCCCGGAGAGCTTTATGGCGGGGCAGGCGACGATCTGATCGTGATCGACCGCCGCGGCCTGACGGCGCTGGACAAAACGCTGGTGCAGCGCACGACCGAGCGGTTCGAGCATGTCTATTTCCTTGGCAGCGAGGAAAATGACCGCATCATCGCCACCTGGCGCGATGACACCGTCTTTGGCTATGGCGGCGACGATCTGATCTGGTCGGGCGCTGGGCATGATCTGCTGGTCGGGGGGGCCGGGAACGACACCTTCTCGGCAGTGCAGACCGATGACACCATCCACGGCGGCGCCGGCATCGACACCGTCTATATCGACCTGAGCAACGCCACCGAGCGGGTCGTCGTCGGGCAGGGCCGGTCCTTTGGCAACACCACCGGGATCGAAGTGGTCGCGGGCACGCTGACCCCGTTTGACGACGTGATGGTTGGCGGGGCGATGACCACCAGCATCGACGCGGGGGCCGGGACCGACCTGCTGTATCTGGACTATACCACCCATCCGTTGGTCGCCGATGTCGAGATGCGGCTGGCAGACCCGGCAATCCAGTTGATATTCCTGTCATCGATTACCCGGTATGGCGCCTTTCCGCTTGTCCGCCTGTCCGGATGGGAGGTGTTCAATATCGCCGGCTCTGCCGGCAGCGACCATATCGAGGCCGGGGCGGGAAATGACACCCTCCGTGGCGACGCCGGAGCCGACAACCTGTACGGCGGGGCGGGCGACGACATCCTGGTTGGTGGCGATGGCGGCGACTGGATGACCGGCGGCGAGGGCCATGACGTGGTCTATGGAGGTGCCGGGGATGATTCCTTCCTGGACTTCACGGTGGGCGACCTGTTCTATGGCGGTGCCGGCTTAGACTACGTCAATGTGGATTATTCCACTGCCAACGAAGGCATGGTCCTGACCAGCCACAACGGCGTGCATGGCTGGTGGTCGGTCGAAGCGATCGGTGGCCAGCTGACCGGCTTTGACGATACCATGCTGGTTGACATGGCCAGCGTCTCGATCGACGCGGGCGCGGGCAACGACCTGCTAAGGCTGAATTTTTCGAACCCCGCCAGTGCCGACCGCATCGCCTACGGGATCAACAGTCTGGATGTATGGCAACCTGGCGCCACCAATCTGATCCATTCATCGCTGACGAACTTTGAACGGCTGGACTTTGTCGGATCTGCGGGCAGCGACACCGTCACCGGCATGGCCGCCGATGACACCCTGAGCGGCCGGGCAGGCGATGACCAGCTGCACGGCAACGGAGGCAACGACCTTGTGCTGGGCGATGCCGGCGACGACCAGCTTTGGGGCGAGACGGGCAACGACCAGCTATGGGGTGGCAGTGGCGACGACGACCTGCGCGGCGAATACGGCGATGATCTGCTGATGGGCGGCGACGGGATCGACTTTCTGTCTGGCGACGCCGGAAACGACACGCTGTCCGGTGGTGCGGGCGACGATGGGTTTGAAGGTGGTGCCGGGAATGATCTGCTTGCAGGCGGGGCCGGGGCCGATCTGTTCTACTTTGCGGGCTTTGAAGACTCGGGCCGCGATATCATCACCGATTTCTCGGTGGCCGAGGACAGGCTGTGGATCAGTGGCGGGCTGACGGCGGGAAATGTGCATTTGGCTTCGGTCGGGTTGAACCTGATCGTCACCTGGGCGGGTGGGCAGGCGGTGCTGATCGGGGCGGCGGGGCAGGATCCGACCATCCTTTACGACGCCGATTTCCTGTAAGGCGGCGACGGGGTGGCTGCGGTCTGCCACCGTCTGGCTATTGCCATTTGATCAAATCTTGCGGCATAACGGGCCGGTCGAGAGGAGTACCCAATGGCTGCCGAAACCATCGCTGCCGAAACTGTCGCCGGAGTCCGCAAGGACCGGCTTGATGCCTTTGCCGCCCGCGAGGCGGCGCGCTTTGCCAAGGGCCGCCCGAAGGCTGCGGCGGCGCTGAAGGCGGGGGAGGGGGC
>JBATAV010000542.1:0-4133 GCA_049662025.1 Paracoccaceae bacterium
AACCCTGCAATGCCTTCAGCCGCGCCAGAACCTCGGGGGTCAGCCGATAGTGCCCGGTCAAAGGATAGGCGAAAAGCATGTCCTCGATCCGCGCACCGGCGCCGATATTGTGCACCACCATCAGCCGCCCGCCCCCGGCGACCCGGTCCGAGACGATCATCACATGCGGCAGGTTGCCCGGCAGCATCGAGGTGACGATATCGCCGGGCTGAAACGCCTCGGGCGCGGTGGACAGCGCCAGTTCCGCCCCCATCCGTGCGAACAGCCGTTGCAGGTTGGGCACGCGGCGGTGGTCGATGTTGCGGTCGGTCCGGGTCAGGCCCCAGAGTGCCGGATAATCGGCGAAATGCGCCTTCATGTCGGCATTCACTGCCGCCTGCAGGTCGATGCCATGCGCCACCCGCAAGGCCCGGATCACCACATCGGTGCAGACCCCACGCTCTGCCGCCACATCGCCGCCGGGAAACGTCAGGCTGACATAGGCCGGGTCGTAGACCGTGGTTACTCCCACCTGCCCCTCGGCCGCGCGAATCAGCGCCGCTGCGTCGGACTGGACCGCCATTGGCGGCGTATCCGCGACGACAGGCGTGACGACGAAGGCCGTATCGGCAAGCGCCAGCACACAGACCCCCGCGACAGTTGCCCAACCTGTACGCATGCGCCCCCAGGCACCCCTCAGCCGACGTGGAACAGCGTCTGGAACAGCCGCGGGTCCAGGCTTGTCGCGGCAAATGTCTCGCCTTCGGTCAGAAGGCTGACCGCATCATGGCTGTGCAGGCTTTCCTGATGGCTGGCCAGCACCCGGAAATCGCCCACCCGCGGGTCGGCCTTCAGAACGCCCGCGAAACTGCGCGCGGCATCTTCGACGAAGATCGGGTTGGCCGCGTTCAACTCGGCAAAAGCCTGCTCGTCCTCGCGTTTGACCATCACCTGCGTTTCGGTCGGCACGCCGTCGCGGGCCAGTTCGATCATGTCCTCGAACCACAGGCAGTGCTTGCCCACCAGCTCCACCGACAGCCGCGCCACCGACCGCTGCGAATGCGGCGTGGCCAGCTGGCCCCGCGTCATCCGCGCATGTTCCGATAGCTCCAGCGAACAGGGGCAGGTCGAGGAATAGACGTAGTCCAGATGCATGAACCGCTTGCGCACCCCGCCCGCGTCCACCAGCTCCAGCGCGATGTCGTAATACTGCCAGCCGGCAAGACCCGAGCGCAAGCTGGCCACCTTGACCGGAAAGGAAAACCGCATCTGGATGCGCGCATCGAAGCTGCCCAGATCGCGGATATAGTCATCAAGTGCATGTTCGACGACGGCAAAGGAAAACTCCTTTTCCGCATGGGCATAGAACGACCGCATGATGCGGCTCATGTTGATGCCCTTCTTTTCCGCCTCAAGGCTGACGGTGCCGGTCACGCTGGTTTCCAGTGTCACCGGTCCGTTGTCGCGGGTGCGATAGCGGATCGGCAGGCGAAAGTTGGAAATGCCGACATGCTGGATCACCGCCTTGGCGCCGACGATCAGACTGGCCGGGCCGTTCTGCAGGTCGGGCAGCGTCGCCTTGTAGGCAGCGTCCACCTTGAAATCGGCCGGATAGTCACGGCGCAACGCCGGATAGCCCTGCTCTTGCAGCAGGTTGCCGACTGACGGATCCAGGCCATGAATCTCGACATGCGAGGCCTTGCCCGCCCATTGCCGCAGCACCGCCAGCGCGGCTTCGGCCTCTTCGCGCGACGGAATGCGATCAAGCTCGGGGATATGGATGGTCATCGGGTGGTCCTTTCGGTTCGGGTCAGGCCACCGGGGGCCTGCCGTCAATTTCCGGAATGTCTTCACTTGATTCCCCGCCGCGGATCACCCTGGTCCACGGCAAGACCCCCATCAAATAGTCATTCCGGCCCGAATCACAAGCGCGGATTGCGACATTCACGCAGCGGTTAGCGCCTGCATCAGATCGTCGATCAGATCGCCCGCATCCTCCAGCCCCACCGAAAAGCGGATCAGGCCCGGCGTGATCCCCAGCGCGTCCTTCTGGTCTTGCGGCAGGCGTTGGTGGGTCGTTGTGCCGGGATGGGTGGCGATGGTCTTGGCATCGCCCAGATTGTTCGAAATCAGCGCGATCTGCAGCGCATTCATGAAACGGAACGCACCCGCCTTGCCGCCGGTCACCTCAAAGGTCACCACCGTGCCGCCCGACCCCATCTGCGCCATCGCCAGATCGTGCTGGGGGTGGCTGGCCAGACCTGGATAGATCACCTTCGAGATCTTCTCATGCCCCTCCAGCGCCACTGCAATCTGCGCGGCGGAATCAGCCATCGCCCGGCAGCGCAGATCCAGCGTCGCCATGCCGTTCAGCATGATCCACGAGGTGAACGGGCTCATCGCGCCGCCGGTGTGCTTGATGTAGGGCTCGGCCACCTTGCGGATGAACTCTTTGGTGCCGCAGATCACCCCGCCCAGCGCGCGGCCCTGGCCGTCGATGTGCTTGGTGGTGGAATAGACCACCACATCCGCCCCCTGCTCGACCGCGCGCGAAAAGATCGGGGTGGCAAAGACGTTGTCGCAGATCACCAGCGCCCCCGCCGCATGGGCAATTTCGCAAACCGCGCGAATGTCCACCAGTTCCAGCGTCGGGTTCGACATCGACTCGAAAAACACCGCCTTGGTGCCGGGGGTCACAGCGGCCCGCCACTGATCCAGATCGGCGCCATCGACGAAGGTGACCTTCACACCGAAGCGTTGCAGGATCTCTTCAAGGATATAGAGGCACGATCCGAACAAAGCGCGCGACGACACCACATGGTCCCCGGCCCGCAGGCCCGAGATCAGCGCGCCGCTGACCGCCGCCATGCCGGAGGTGGTGGCAAAGGCGTCTTCGGTGCCCTCCAGCGCCGCAATCCGGTCTTCGAACATCCGCGTGGTGGGGTTGCCATAACGGGCATAGATGAATTCATCGGTCCCCGCCTTGATGAAGCGTGCCTCGGCGGCCTCGGCCGTCGGGTAGACGAAGCCCTGGGTCAGGAAAATCGCCTCGGCCATCTCGCCATACTGGCTGCGGCGGCTGCCTTCATGCACCAGCCTGGTGCGGGTCTTCCAGTCTTTCGTCATCGCATCCGGCCCCCCGGCCAAAGAAAAACCCCGGCAGACCAGAGGCGCCGGGGCCACAGCCCGAACCCTCTTTAGCGGTATGTTTAACGTGGCCCGCAATCCGGTAACAAAGCGCCACCGGCCGGGAATACGCCTTCGACCTGTCGGGGTCAACGGCGGAAGCGGCCGATGCACAGGCTTGATTTCCGGGCGCGGCTGGCAGAGGCTTTGCAGATTGTTCCCAGGCTTTGAGGTCCGTCATGCTGTCCGCCTTTTGCCGCCTTGCCGCGATTGGTCTTGTGTCCACCCTGGCCGCGCTGCCACTGCAAGCCCAGACCTGCGAGGACCGGGTCAACGATTATGAACGCCGCATCACCATCTGCGATGCCGAATTTGTCGCCGCTACCGATCCCGAAGTGGCCGCCGTAGCGCTTGGCTACGAGGGCGAGGCGCTGCGCCTGCTTGGCCGGCTGGACGAGGCGGCGGCGGTGCTGCAGCGGTCGCTGGCGCTTGCGCCGACGAACGGCTGGTACTGGATCGAGCTGGGCAATGTCCGGTTCGACCAGGGCGACGCTGCCGGGGCAGTCGCGCATCTCACCACCGCGCTGGAGCTGAAACCGGGCGACACCTACGCCCGCAGCAACCGGGCCGATGCCTGGCGGGCGCTGGACGCGCCCGACCGCTGCCTTGCCGATACCACGCCGGTGCTGGAGGCAGAGCCGGACAACGCCTTTGCCAGCCTGGTTCACGGCCGCTGCCTGACCGCGATGGGTCGCGCCGAAGAGGCCCTGCCCCACATCGACCGCGCCATTGCCGCCGATCCTGCCTATCTGGTGCCACAGTTGGCACGGATGACGGCACTGATGGCGCTTGGCCGCCACGCCGAGGCCGCGGCACTGGCCGACAGCGCGCTGGCGGGCAAACACTATCCCGCCCCTCTGCTCGAAGAGCAGATCAGCGCCCTGCGGCTGACCGCGCTTGCCCGCACCGAAACCGCCGATCAGGTGTTGGCCGAGGCTGACAAGCTGGCCGCCGCCTGGCCCGGCAAC
>JBATAV010000543.1:0-2566 GCA_049662025.1 Paracoccaceae bacterium
GGATGGGGGGGGTGCCGACCCGCATCCGCTCGATCCCGTGGCCGGGGCGGTAGGCAAGGTCGAAGGCAAAGGGGGATTCGTGGCCCAGCCAGCCCGACAGGGCGGGGCGGGCGCGGTCCTGATGGCGGGGGGCGACGTAGATGAAGGCGGGGCCGCCGGGGCCGGAGTTGAGGTATTTGTAGGTGCAGCCCACCGCGAAGTCGGCGCCTGCGGCGGCCAGATGCACCGGGAAGGCCCCTGCCGAATGGGCCAGATCCCAGACCGTCAGCGCGCCCTTGGCATGCGCCAAAGCGGTCAGTGCGGCCATGTCGTGGCGCCGTCCGCTGCGGTAATCGACCTCGGTCAGCATCATCACGGCGACGGTGTCGTCGATGGCATCGGCCACCGCCTCGGGGGCGACGGTTTTCAAGGAGTAGCCCTGGCCCAGGGTGCGGCACAGGCCCTCGGCCATGTAGAGGTCGGACGGAAAGTTGCCGGTGTCGGACAGGATCACCCGGCGGTCGGGGGTCATCTCGCAAGCCGAGGCCAGCGCCTGATAGACCTTGATCGACAGCGTGTCGCCCATGACGATGCTGCCGGGTTCCGCGCCGACGAGTGCGGCGATGCGGTCGCCGACACGGGCGGGCATCTCCATCCAGCCGGCGGCATTCCAGCCGCGGATCAGCAACGCGCCCCATTCGTCGGTGATCACCTGCGCCACCCGTGCGGCGGCGGTGCGGGGCAAGGGGCCCAGCGAGTTGCCGTCAAGATAGATCAACCCTTCGGGCAGGTCGAACATCGCCTTGGTGGCGGTGAAATCGGTGGTCATCGTGGTCTCCCTTTGGGCGATATCTGACCCGTTCGCCGGGACGGGTGCAAGCGACTTTGCGGGAGGAGTTTCAGGCTTGAAATGATTTTCGCCGCAGGCCGCGTGTTTTTCGCCACCTCCATGCGCCGAATCCCTTGCCCTGCGGGGCCGGGCACGGGACAACGGTTGCGAGCAAGCAGAGAGGCGGCGCGGATGACGGATGGCCCGATGCGTGGGGGACAGTGGCTGGACTGGCCGCCGGTCTGGACGGCAGGCGCGGTGGTGCTGGCCTGGGGGGGCGGATGGCTGATGCCCTGGCCGGTTCTGGGCGTGATGGGGCAGGTCTTCGGCGCGGTGCTGGTGCTGGCGGGCCTGGGCCTGATGGTCGCGGCGGTGCAGGAGATGCGACGGGCGAAAACCACGATTGTACCGCGCCGCCAGCCCTCGGCGCTGGTGACCAGCGGCATTTTCGAGTGGAGCCGCAACCCGATCTATCTGGGCGATGCGCTGATCGTGGCCGGGGCGATGCTGTGGTTTTCCGTGCCATGGGCACTGCCGATGGTGGGTGTTTTCGGCTGGCTGTTGCGGGTTCGGTTCATCGATGGCGAGGAACAGCGACTGACCGAAGGGTTCGGCGCGGAATTCGGGCTTTGGGCCGCGCGCACCGGGCGGTGGTTCGGTCGCAGGGGCGGCTGAGTTGCCACAGGGCGGAATTCGGATGTTGAATTGATGTTGCGCGATGGTGCAGGGTCTGGCGAATGCCCCGAGACAGCGGGCGGATCACGGGGGAGAAATCGGTGAAGATCGGGGCACTGGCAGAGATTTTCGACGGCGAGAACCGGGTGGCGATGACGCCGGACTCGGCGGTTCAATTGCAGAAACTGGGGCATGTCTGTTGCGTTCAGGCGGGGGCCGGGTTGAAGGCTGGCTTTCCCGATGATGCCTACAAGGCGGCGGGGGTCGAGGTTCTGAAGACCGCCAAGGCGGTGGTCGAGGCGGCGGATGTGCTGGTCAAGGTGCGCGGCCCGGAAGAGAAAGAGGCCAAGGCGCTGCGCAAGGGCCAGACGCTGATCTCGTTCTTCTGGCCGGCGCAGAACGAGGCCCTGTTGAAGCTGGTGGCCGAGCGGGGCGCCACGGTGGTGGCCATGGACATGGTGCCGCGGATTTCGCGCGCGCAGAAGATGGATGCGCTGTCGTCAATGGCCAATATCGCCGGCTACCGCGCGGTGATCGAGGCCGGCAACAACTTTGGCCGGTTCTTTACCGGTCAGATCACGGCTGCGGGCAAGATCCCGCCCGCCAAGGTGCTGATCGTGGGCGCCGGTGTGGCGGGGCTGGCGGCGACCGGCACTTCGGTCAGCCTGGGTGCGATCACGCTGGCCTTCGATGTGCGGCCCGAAGTGGCCGAGCAGATCGAATCGATGGGGGCGCAGTTCGTCTATCTGGACTTTGCAGAGAAGGCGCAGGATGGCGCGGCGACGGGCGGCTATGCGGCGCCCTCGTCCCCCGAATTCCGCGAAGCGCAGCTGAAGAAATTCCGCGAACTGGCCCCTGACGTGGACATCGTGATCACCACCGCGCTGATCCCCGGCCGCCCGGCGCCAAAGCTGTGGACCGAAGATATGGTCAAGATGATGAAGCGCGGCAGCGTCATCATCGACCTGGCGGCCGAGCGCGGCGGCAACTGCGACCTGACGGTGCCGGATGAAAAGATCGTCACCGAAGGCGGCATCACCATCGTCGGCTACACCGATTTCCCCAGCCGGATGGCGACCCAGG
>JBATAV010000544.1:0-3117 GCA_049662025.1 Paracoccaceae bacterium
GACAAGTCCTGCGTCTCGACCGTGCCACGCACCGAGACGGTGATCGCCGAGACCGGCCCGGCCACCGTCCAGCCCTGCACCCGGTCGCCGGCGCCGTCGCGGAAGGTGCCGCCCGGCACGCCATCGGTGACCGTGACCTCCCATTCCAGCGTCTTCTGCCCCTCGAAGACCGAAGGCGTCAGCCGGTGGCTTTGCACCACCGACCGCACCGGCTGGTCATAGCGATAGGTCGTCTCGTGATCGACGGTAAGGCGCATCAGACCCGCATCTCCCCGCTCAGGTACACGTCATGGATCGCCTGCCCCAGCCCGGCCACGTTGCCGATGAACCGCGTCAGGTATTCGTGCAGCCCCTCGTCGAAGATCCGCTCCACCGTCTCGCCCTCCAGATCGGCCAGCATCTCGCGCGCCGCCCCTTGCGCTTCGGTCTCGCGGCCATAGGCCTTGGCCAGCCGACCGAGGTGATTGGCCATCCCCGCCACGCAGGTGATCAGCGACCTTGGGCATTGCGGGTTGAGAATCAGAAAATGCGCGATCTTCGCCGCCGTCACCTCGCCGCCGTAAGCCCAGTGAAACGCCCGGTGCGCCCCCATGGCGCGCAACAGCGTGGTCCACTGATAGTTGTCGAGGCCCGAGCCGACGAACTCCAGCCGCGGCAACAGAACGTAATACTTCACGTCCAGCAGCCGGGCGGTATTGTCGGCGCGCTCCAGATAATAGCCGATGTTCAGAAAGTTGTAGCCCGGCCCGCGCAACAGCGTGGCGTCGATCGCGCCGCGCAGCATCGCGGCATGGCGCATCACCCATTCGGTCAGGCGGCTCAGTTCCTGCGAACTGCGCTCGGCCCGCTCCAGCTGCTTCAGCTCCTGAAACGCCGTGTTCAGCGCATCCCAGACCTGCGCCGTCAGCGCCGTGCGCACGATGCGGCCGTTCTCGCGCGCCGCCGTGATGCGGCTGGCCACCGAAGACGGGTTGTCGCGGTCGAAGAACAGCCAGCTTTCCAGGTTGCGCTGCACCGGGTCGCCGTATTTGTGACGGAACCCCTCGGCCATGCCGCTGGCATTCAACAGACTGTCCCACTCGCTGCGATAGCCGTGGACCGAGGGAATCAGGCTGATCCGGCTGCCCACCTCCAGCAGCCGGGCCGAAGTATCGGCGCGCTCCATCGAGCGGGCAATCCAGTAAAGGTTGTCTGCGGTCCGGCTCAACATGCACTCACTCCGCCAACACCCAAGTATCCTTGACGCCGCCGCCCTGAGACGAATTCACCACCAGGCTGCCTTCGGTCAGCGCCACCCGCGTCAGCCCGCCGGGCACCAGCTCGATCCGTTCGCCCACCAGGCAATAGGGCCGCAGATCGACATGGCGCGGCGCCACGCCTTCCTCGACAAAGGTCGGCACCGACGACAAGGCGAGGGTCGGCTGGGCAATGTAGTTGCCGGGGTCGGCAATGATCTTGGCGCGGAACGCCTCGACCTCGGCTTTCGTCGATTTCGGCCCCACCAGCATGCCATAGCCGCCCGAGCCGTGGACTTCCTTCACCACCAGATCGGCAAGGTTGGCCAGCACATGGGCGCAGTCGTCCGGTTGGCCGCACTGCCAGGTCGGCACGTTTTGCAAGATCGGCTCTTCGCCCAGGTAGAACCGCACCATTTCCGGCACATAGGTGTAGACCGCCTTGTCATCGGCCACCCCCGCACCGGGGGCCGAACAGATCGACACCCCGCCCGAGCGGTAGACATCCATCAGCCCCGGCACGCCGACCATGCTGTCGGGGCGAAAGCACAACGGATCGAGATAGTCGTCATCGATCCGGCGGTAGATCACATCCACCCGCTTCGGCCCCTCGGTGGTGCGGGCATAGACGAATTCGCCCTCGACGAACAGATCCTGCCCCTCGACCAGATAGACGCCCATCTGGTCGGCCAGAAGGCTGTGTTCGTAATAGGCGCTGTTGAAATGGCCCGGCGTCAGGATCACCACGGTCGGCTCGCCCTGGCATTTCATCGGGGCGACGCTGGCCAGCGTGCGGCGCAGAAGGGATGCGTAATTGTCCACCGGCTCGATCCGGTTGCCGCGAAACAGGTCGGGGAACATCCGCATCATGATCTCGCGCGATTCCAGCATGTAGCTGACACCACTGGGGGTGCGGCAATTGTCCTCCAGCACGAAGAAATCGTCCGGCCCGGTGCGCACGATATCGATGCCGACGATGTGGCTGTAGACCCCCTTGGGCGGCACGAACCCCGCGACTTCCTTTTCATAGGCCGCGTTCTGATAGACCAATGGTGCCGGAATCCGCCCGGCGCGGATGATCTCGCCGCGGCCGTAGACATCGACAAGAAAAGCATTCAGCGCCCGCGCCCGCTGTTTGATGCCCTTTTCCAGCCTGGCCCATTCCGCGGCAGCAAAGACCCGCGGGAACATGTCGAAAGGGATCAGCCGGTCCGGGTCGCCCCCCTCGCCATAGACCGCAAAGGTGATGCCGATGCGGCGAAACAGCGCCTCGGCTTCGGCCTGCTTGAGGCTGCGCAACTCGACCGGCATCGCCTGCACCCAGCCCTGCAACTGCGCATAGGGCGCCCGCACCCCGCCGCCGGTTCCGGTCATCTCGTTGAAGTAGGTGGTCACTGGCACCCCCATGTCCCTTGGGTGCAGTCAATCCTTCCGCCGGGCTGCGGTAAAGCCCTTTGACCGGTTTTCCCGGCCAAACCGCGCGGATCAGCCGATTCTTTCGGCACACCGGCTTCTGGAGGGTAAGGAGGAGCCGCCTCGGGGGGCATCGAGCCCCCTCTCGGCGGCGTTGTCACGGGATGCGGCGGCGGGGTATCGTGCTGGATGGGCCAATCACGGTGGCCCGGACCTGACGACGGGGCTGCGGCCATGACCGATGCGGAACGGTGGCGCCAGCTGCACCGGCAGGGCCAGCCGGTTCGCGGCGGAAAGGTGCCGCCAAACCCTAACAAACCCTTAATATGGCCCGGCTAACCCATTGATTTTCATTAGACCACCACCCCGTCCCGACTCGGGACGCCCCGACCGGCTGGCCCCTCTGCCAAGATTTGATCCCTCAAATCCCCATCGAAGGGTTGCAGCCGGGGCAGGCCAAAGCCTAGAT
>JBATAV010000545.1:0-3338 GCA_049662025.1 Paracoccaceae bacterium
GGCACAGGCCACCGCCCATCTGGGCCGGGATGACGAAGCCGAGGCCACCTACCGCGACGCCCTGGCGCTGGAGCCGGAAAATGCCGCGATTCGCGGGGCCTATGGCGTCTTCCTGCAAGGCCTTGGCCGATTCGCCGAGGCCGAGGCGGAATTCCTCGCCGCCATCGCCGCGAACCCCGAAACGGGCGAGTCTTACCGGCTGTATTACGCCTCGCACAAGGCGGTTCCGGGTGAGCCGATGCTGGCCGAGATGGAACGCCGCTTTGCCGACCCGACGACCACCGAGTTGGACCGCCGATCGCTGGGCTTTGCCATCGCCAAGGCGCTGGAGGATGTGAAGGACCACGCGCGGGTGTTCGACTTTCTCGACCCGGCCAATGCGCTGAAGCGCAAGGCCCATCCCTATGACGTGGCGGAACGCGAGCGCCAGGTCGATCAGCTGATCGCGGCGATGGAGGGCATGGACTGGTCGCGCCCGACGATTGAAGGCACCACTGACGCCGCGCCGATCTTCGTGACCGGCATGCCGCGGTCGGGCACCACGCTGGTCGAGCAGATCATCGCCAGCCACAGCCGGGTGACTGGCGCGGGGGAGCTTGCCGATGCCACGGTTTCGGCTTTGCGGCTGATGCCACGGGGCGCCGACGGGGCGCTGCGGCCGGCAAGCGCCATTCCGGCCGAAGATTTCGCGCAGTTGGGGCAGGACTATACCGCAATGGTCCGGGCGCGGTTTCCCGACGCGGACCGGATCACCGACAAGGCCATTCAGACCTACCTGACGCTGGGGCTAACCAGGCTGGCGATCCCCAATGCCCGCTTCATCGTGGTGCGCCGCGACCCGCGCGACACGCTGTTGTCGATCTACAAGAACGTCTTTCCCGAAGGCACCCATCTTTACGGCTATGATCAGGTCGATCTGGCCCGGCACTATGCGACCTTCGTGAGGATGATCGATTTCTGGCGCGCGAAGGTGCCGGGGTGGTTCTATGAAGTGCAGTACGAAGCGCTGGTCGATGACACCGAGGTGCAATGCCGGGCGTTGATTGCCGCCTGCGGGCTGGAGTGGGAAGACGCCTGCCTGAACTTCCACACCAACACCCGCAAGGTGGAAACGCTGAGCGTGTTTCAGGTGCGCCAGCCGATCAACAAGGGCTCGGTCCGCGCGTGGGAGCGCTATGGCGAGCGGCTGGCGCCAATGATCAAGCGGCTGCGGCAGGACGGGATGATAAAGGACTGACGATGGGACTGGCAGAGATTGCGGCGCGGGTGCGGGCGGCCGAGGCGGCGGCAGGGCGGGCGGCGGGCAGTGTGCACCTGATCGCGGTGTCGAAGGTGCAGCCGGGTGATCGGGTCGAGGCGGTGCTGGAGGCAGGCCATCGGCTGTTCGGCGAGAATTATGTGCAGGAGGCGCAGGCGAAATGGCCCGCGTGGAAGGCCCGGTTTGCCGGAGTGAGCCTGCACATGATCGGCCCGCTGCAGACCAACAAGGCCAAGGTCGCGGTTGAACTGTTCGATGCCATCCATACGCTGGACCGGCCGTCCTTGGCCGAAAAGCTGGCCCGGCTGGCCGAGGCGCGGGGGGCCTGCCCTGAGCTGTTCGTGCAGGTGAACACCGGGGCAGAGCCGCAAAAGGCCGGGGTCTTGCCGGAAGATGCGGACGGGTTCATTGCCTCGTGCCGGGGCATGGGCCTGCCGGTCGCCGGGCTGATGTGCATTCCGCCGGAGGGAGAGGATTCCACCCCGCATTTTGCGGCGCTGAACGCGATGGCAAAGCGAAGCGGGTTGTCGGGCCTGTCGATGGGGATGAGTGGTGATTTCGAGGCGGCAATTGCCCATGGTGCCACGCATGTGCGGGTGGGCAGCGCGATTTTCGGCGCGCGCGCCTATGAGCCGAAGGCCTAGGTAAGCCAGAGCCCCGGTGGGCGCGGCGCGGCGAAAGGCGAAGGTGCCTGGCGTCTCGGGGTGCAGGATCTGGGTCGGGTGGCCTGCGGAAAGGCCGGGCGTGGCGCGGCGGCTGTCATCGGCATGCTCGGCCCGATTCTCGAACGAATGATCGTTCAGGAATGCCGGCGCGTGGCCCATCAGGATGCGTTGCACCGCCAGATCGGCCCCGGCGGCATCGCCTTCGGCCAGAGCCTTTTCCAGCCCCGCCAGCGAGTCGAAGATGCGCGAGATGCGCGAAGGTGCCGGGCGCAGTGTCGGGAAAAACCTCGGTTGGGGTTTCCTCAAAGCGGTTTGGCTGTTCAGGAGACTCGAACATCAGGTAGTAGATCTGATATTTCAGATCACCCTTGGCGGTATGGTTCAGCACCAGATCGACGCAAAGCGAGATGCTCCGGTCGCGCAACGCATCCAGCAGCGCGGCGCGGATTCAACCGCCAGGGTCGGGCGGCCTGCACCGGGCGCTACAGCAGATGCCCGGATTTCGCGGCCTTGGTGGCCAGATAGGCGGCGTTTTCAGGCGTGTGGCCAACCTTCAACGGCACCCGCTCGGCCACTTGCACGCCGCAGGACTCAAGCATCGCAACCTTGCGCAGATTGTTGGTCAGAAGCCGCACCTGCGTGATGCCCATCTTGCGCAGGATCGCCGCCCCGATGCGGAAATCGCGCTCGTCGTCTTCAAAGCCCAGACGGTGGTTGGCTTCGACCGTGTCAAAGCCTTGATCCTGCAGGGAATAAGCACGCATCTTGTTGGCCAGACCAATCCCCCGCCCCTCCTGGTTCAGGTAAAGCAGCACCCCCGCGCCTTCGGCCCCCATCTGTGCCAGCGCGGCGTGCAATTGCGGGCCGCAATCGCATTTCAGGCTGCCCAGCACGTCGCCGGTGAAACAGGCCGAGTGCAGCCGCACCAGCACGGGTGCTGCGCGGTCAGGGCTGCCCACCTCGATCGCATAATGCTCATCGCCGCCATCTTCGGGGCG
Organism: Paracoccaceae bacterium; assembly: GCA_049662025.1. Lineage (GTDB taxonomy): Bacteria > Pseudomonadota > Alphaproteobacteria > Rhodobacterales > Rhodobacteraceae > Pseudogemmobacter. The sequence continues at coordinate 2,922 of JBATAV010000545.1, forward strand.
AAAGATGTGCAGCCGCCCGGCCCCGGCTGCCGCCATCGGCAGGCGCGCGGCCACCACCTCGTCCAGGCGCGAAAGGCGGGCCAGCTCGGGCCCGATCTCGTCCAGCCGCAGGAAGGTAAGGCCGTGGTCGGCGGCCAGAGTCAGCGGATGTTCCACCCGCACCAGCAGCACGGCAGGCAACAGCCGCGCCGCTTTGGCCAGATCAAGGGCCGCCCGGTGCAGCCCCGCGCCACCGTCGCGCAAGGCCCGCAAAGGCCCCTTCATCGGCACGCGCAGATCATCGACCGGATCGGCCAGCGCCGATAGCCACGCCAGATCCGCCGCCGCCGGAACCGCAACCCGCACCAGATCGCCATCATAGGCCGGGGTCTTCAGCGTTTCCGCCCGCCGCGCCGTCAGCGCCAGTTCCGGCACGCC
>JBATAV010000546.1:0-3743 GCA_049662025.1 Paracoccaceae bacterium
GGTCATCGCCAAAACCCCACCCGCATGGGCCCAGACCAGCGGCACCGGCAGCCCGGCATTGATTGCACAAGCACGGCAAAGCGCGCTCAATTCATCGGCGGCCTTGTCCAGAATCGCGTAGGCGATATTTTCCCCTTGTGCAGCCAAAGCCGAAACGACCTTGGCCAGCCCCGCAACATGGGCGCGGCGGTCGCCCGCCTCATAAGCCCATTGCATCAATTGCCGCGCGTCCACGCCGATGCACTCACATAGTGCCGTCGCAAAACCGGTATCCGGCACCCGCCCGTCGATCTGACGCGAGGCCATGGCCGGCGCCTCGCGCCCGATCCAGAAGGCCGATCCCTCGTCGCTGAACAGATCGCCAAAGCCACCCGCGCGATGCGTGCCCCCCGGGCCCTGAGCCCATGCCATCGAGCCGGTGCCTGACAGGATCAACGCACCGTCGCCGCCCGCAAAGGCCGCGAAATGGGCCAGCGCCACATCGTTGATCACCTTCACATCTGGCCCGAAGAAGCAGGCCGCGATTTCACTCTGCCAGATGCTGATCTCGGGCAATTCGCCGTGATAGGGCAGGCCCAGCGTCGCTGTAGCCCGCGTGCCCAGCCCGGCCAAAACGTCGCGCAAGGCCTGCGGTGCATCCGGCCCGTCCGTAGGGTCCATCCCCGGCCCCCGCACAACCCGAAGCACCCGCGCATCTGCACCAACCAGCACTGCCAGTGATTTGGTCCCCCCGCATCCAGACCCAGAACCTGTGCCATCACGGTTGTTCTACCAGCGTCAATGCGGCCCCTGCTTCTGCAAGCTGCCGCTGCCAATCGACCGAAAGCCGACAATCGGTGATGATCTGCATCGTTCCGGCGATAGGCACCACCCGGTGGGTGAACCGCTGGCCGAACTTGCTGCTGTCGGTCAGGATCACCGGTTCTGCCGTTCGTAACAGCATCAGTCGATTGATCCGCGCTTCTTGTTCATCGGCGGAATAGATCGACAGATCAGGCGCCACGGCGCTGACGCCCAGGAACAGCTGATCAAACCACAGCTCGGCCAGCGCCGCTTCGGCCAGCGCTCCCACCATCGAGGCATTGGCCTTTCGCAAAGTGCCACCCAGCAAGGTGATCGTCAGCCCGGGCGCGGGCATCAGCAGTTGCGCCACCGGCAGGCAATTGGTGAAAATCCGCAGCGGCAATGGCCGCAGCCGGATCAGCCGCGCCAATTGCAGCGTTGTCGTGCCCGCATCCAGAAATACCGCCGATCCGGGCCGCAGTCGCGCATAGGCCGCCCCTCCGATAGCGCGCTTGGCAACAAGGTTGATCTGCTCGCGGTTTTCGAACTCGATCTCGGAGGCCGAGGCATCGGCGATCCGCGCACCGCCATGGGTGCGGGTGATGGCGCCGCTCATCTCCAACTCCGTCAGATCGCGCCGGACCGTCGGTTCGGACGCGCCGACGGCTTCGGCGATCCTGGAAATCGACAGATGACCTTGCGCGAACAAGATCTGCCGAATCGCAGTGGCCCGGTCGATATTCATGCTGCCCCCAGACTACAATCACATCATTGATCATATCTGATCATTGTCAACGCCAATACTGATCGTTATTGATCATTCAGCAGGGATGACGGGACAGGGGCTAAATGGTGCAGGATTACTTCTCGATCCTTATTTCCGCCCATGGGTCAGGCATACCCCAAGGCATCACCGCCGTCTGTTCGGCCCATCCCGTGGTGCTGGCCGCGACCCTTGCGGCGGGCGCGGACACGGGCCGACCGGTGCTGATCGAGGCAACATGCAATCAGGTCAACCAGGAGGGTGGCTACACCGGCCTTCGTCCCGCCGATTTCCGCGCCATGGTCGAACGGATCACGGCAGCCGAGGGATTTGATCCAAGCAAATTGATTCTGGGTGGCGACCACCTGGGCCCCAACCCCTGGCGCCACCTGCCTGCCGCGAAGGCAATGGGTCGAGCCGAGGCGATGGTGGCAGCCTATGCAGCCGCCGGGTTTCAGAAGATCCATCTTGATGCCAGCATGACTTGCGTCGACGATCCAATGTCGCTGCCCGAGCCGACCATTGCGGCCCGTGCTGCCCGCCTGGCGGCCGTGGCCGAGGCGCATGGCGCGGGCCAGCGCATCGTCTACGTCATTGGCACCGAAGTGCCGGTTCCCGGCGGCGCCACCGAACATGTCGGGGCTCTGGCAGTCACCGCGCCGTCCGATGCAACCGAAACGGTGCGCCTGCACCACGCGGCCTTCACCGCGGCAGGAGTTGCCGCTGCCATTCCTCGCATCGTCGATCTGGAGGTGCAGCCGGGCGTCGAGTTCGGCAATGAAAACGTCGTGCCCTATGCGCAAGATGCGGCCTGCGCCCTGTCGCTATCCCGCCGGGCCCTTGGTTTGATCTACGAGGCGCATTCAACCGACTACCAATCCGCCGAAGCCCTTGCCGCCCTTGTGCGCGACGGCTTCGCCATCCTCAAGGTCGGCCCCTGGTTGACCTTTGCCCTGCGCGAGGCGCTTTACGGCCTTGACGCCATTGCCGGAGAACTGACCGGCGTCGCCCCGCTGCGCGGCGGCATGGAACAGCTGATGACCGCCAATCCCGGCCATTGGCAAAGCCATTGCCAGGGCGATGCCAGGGCGCAGCACCTGCAGCGGCATTTCAGCTATTCCGACCGCATTCGCTATTATTGGGCCGAACCGGTGGCACAGGCCCTGGTCGCCGACCTGATGGCCCGCCTGGGCGACAGGCCCATTCCAGAGATCCTGATCTCGCAATATCTGGCGACTGCCTGGCCCAAGGTGATGTCAGGCCAAACCGCCCCCACCGCCCCGGCCCTTGTTCGCGCCGGAGTACAACGGGTGCTGGCCGCCTATGATCAGGCCTGTTCCGGCGGGGCCTGAACCGGCGCGCTGCAACATCGACCCCTATCGCCGCCGCTTGACAGGCTGCTGAGAAACGCGCCGTTTGGCGTGGTTTTTGGACCATGCTTCTCGTCTGCCGAAGCGAAGGCGGGAGTTGCGATGCGCGGGACGGCCGACTCGAGCGGGGCACTGTTCGACTATGTCGATCTTGAGGAGTTCATGCCGCCGCGGCCGCCGGCGCGCCGGAACGCCTGATCCGTGCCAGCCTGATCCGGTCCGAGCGGCCGCTGATGGTGCAGATGCAGTATGACCTTCTGTTGTGTTGGTTCGTCGGCCCTGGCGTTGACAATCCGGTCTGGGTGCCGACGGTGTTCCCCATGACCCGGGACCGTCGGAGGACCACCCACACGGCGTGGCACAGCTGATGGCGGCGATCCGCCCGTGCATGACGCGTACCCGATCCAAACTCCAGCCTGCACCGAGGCCCCGCCCCGATCACCGAAACCGAAAAACCGAAATCGACTTCAAGGGCGCGCAGCGTTCGACTGCCACCCATGCCTTGATCACCGACCCGGAGGCACGACCCTACAAGAAAACCCCGGCACGGGTGCGGTGCAGTGCTTCATCGGTGGAGGAGGTCAGAAAACGGTCCGGGCGACCGTTTTCCCGACAACGGCCTTGAGGGATGAGGCTGGGTCCGCCATCGGTCCGAGGTACCCACCGCAAGGGCACGGTCTGGGTGTTCAGGGAAACCTGACGCAGGCGGACGGCCACGCCGAACGGCGCGCAGCCTTGGACATGGTGCATCGCCATTCCCTCGGATCAACTAGGCGGCTGACGCTTGGGGCGGCAAGCGTGTTTGACCAAACGCAAGAACAACCTCT
>JBATAV010000547.1:0-2642 GCA_049662025.1 Paracoccaceae bacterium
GCGCGGGAATGGATGCTGTATCTGTTCCGCACCCTGCAACTGCCCGACCCCGACCATTTCGGCGCGCGCTATCCGCATCAGGTGTCTGGTGGGCAATTGCAGCGCGCGATGGTGGCGATGGCGATGGCCTGCAAACCGGCCATTCTGGTTCTGGATGAGCCGACCACCGCCTTGGATGTGACGACGCAGATCGAGGTCTTGATCCTGCTGCGCGACCTGATCCGCAGTCAGGGCACAGCGGCGTTGTACATCACCCATGACCTGGCCGTGATCGCCCAGATCGCCGACCGGTTGATGGTGCTGCGCAATGGGGTTGAGGTGGAATCGGGGCCAACCGCCGGTCTGCTGGCCGCACCGAAACAGGACTATACCAAGCGGCTGGTGTCGGAACGCCACAAGTCGCTGATGTCCGCCGATGTCAGCCACAAGACTGCCGAGACTCTGCTGGATCTGCGCGGCATCAAGGCGGGATATGGCGGTGCCCTGGTGCTGGACGATGTCTCGCTGACGCTGAAGCGCGGTGAGACGCTGGCCGTGGTGGGTGAATCCGGCTCGGGCAAATCGACGCTGGCGCGGGTGATTGCCGGGCTGTTGCCGCCGCAGACGGGCTCGATCAGCTTTGCCGGTGCGCCGCTGCCCGGCGACTACCGCAAACGCAAGGCGGATGATCTGCGCCGCATCCAGCTGATCTATCAGCTGCCCGACGTGGCCCTGAACCCGCGCCAGACGGTGGCCGAGGCGATTGGTCGCCCGTTGCAGCATTATTTCGGCATGGGCGGGGCGGAACGGCGCAAGGAAATCGCCCGAATGCTGGAGTTGTCCGGCCTTTCGCCCGATCTGGCCGACCGGCTGCCGGGTGCGCTGTCGGGCGGGCAAAAGCAGCGGGTCTGCATTGCGCGCGCGCTGGTCGCCAAGCCCGATCTCTTGATCTGCGATGAGGTCACTTCGGCCCTTGATCCGCTGGTCGCCGAGGGCATCCTGCAGATCCTGCGCGAATTGCAGGACCGGCTGGGCGTGACCTATCTGTTCATCACCCATGACCTTTCCGTCGTCCGCCGTCTGGCCGACCGCACCATGGTGATGCAGCTTGGCCGCGTGGTTGAGGAAGGCCAGACCGAACAGGTCTTCGAGAACCCGACACAGGACTATACCCGCCTTCTGGCCAGTTCGGTGCCGGAACTGCGCACCGGGTGGCTGGACGATGTTCAGGCCCGGCGGGCCGCAAAAACCTGAGATTTCAACACGGGAAAGGAGGTCCGGCATGGACTTTGAAGTTATTGAGCATGTCTGGATCACCCTGTCGGACGGCTGCCGTCTGGGCGCACGCATCTGGTTGCCCGAAGGCGCGCGCGCCGTGCCGGTGCCCGCGGTGCTGGAATACATCCCCTACCGCAAACGCGACGGAACCCGCGTGCGCGATGAGCCGATGCACGGCTATTTCGCCAGCCAGGGCTATGCCTGCGTGCGCGTCGACATGCGCGGATCGGGCGAATCCGACGGCCATTTGGCCGATGAATACCTTGCGCAGGAACAGGATGACGCGCTGGAGGTGATCGCGTGGATCGCAGCACAAGACTGGTGTGACAGCAACATCGGGATGATGGGCAAAAGCTGGGGCGGCTTCAACTGCCTGCAGGTGGCCGCACGCCGCCCGCCCGCGCTGAAGGCGGTGATGCCGGTCTATTTCACCGATGACCGGTTCCGCGACGACATCCATTTCATGGGTGGCTGCCTTTTGAACGACAACCTGTGGTGGGGCAGTATCATGCTGGCCTATCAGTCGCGCCCGCTGGACCCTGAAATCGTTGGCGAGCGGTGGCGCGACGACTGGCTGGCGCGGATCGACCGCATGCCGTTCTTTCCCGCGATCTGGGCCGCGCACCAGACCTATGATGCTTTCTGGAAACATGGTTCGGTGCAGGAGGATTACGCCGCAATCACCTGCCCGGTGCTGGCATTCGGCGGTTGGGCCGACAGCTATACCAACTCGGTCTCACGGCTGTTGCAGGGCCTGAAAGTGCCGTGCCGGGGCATCATCGGGCCCTGGGGCCATGTCTATCCGCAAGACGGTCTGCCCGGCCCGGCGATGGGGTTCCTGCAAGAGGCCGTGCGCTGGTGGGACCACTGGCTGAAGGGCATCGACACCGGCGTGATGCGCGAACCTGCGCTGCGCGCCTATATCAACGACGCGCTGCCGCCCGACGGCAGCCGCCCCGATCAGCCGGGCCGCTGGGTGGCCGAGGCGAAATGGCCCTCGCCCGCGATTGCACCGCTGGTGCTGCACTTGTCTGAAACCGGGCTGGGCGACACGCCGGGGACTGACAAGCGCGCGATCAAATCGCCGCAAAGCCATGGCAAGGCGGCAGGCGAGTGGATGGCGGCCGGCTGTCCGGGCGAGATGCCGACCGATCAGCGGCTGGATGACGGCGGCGCACTGAACTTCGACACCGAGGTGCTTGACGCCGCCGTTGAAACTCTCGGCACCCCGGAATTCGAGGTCATGCTGACTTCTGACAGCCCGGTGGCGCAGATCGTGGTGCGGCTGTGCGATGTGCTGCCCTCGGGTCAGGTGCTGCGGGTCAGCTATCAGGTCATGAACCTGACCCATCGTGACGGGCACGAGACCCCCGCCGCGATGGAGC
>JBATAV010000548.1:0-9533 GCA_049662025.1 Paracoccaceae bacterium
GGGCGGCTGAAGGACTGGCGCAGGGTTGCCACCCGATACGACAGATGCCCTAAGGTCTTCCTCTCTGCCGTCGCCCTCGCCGCAACCGTCCTGTTCTGGCTTTGACGATCAATGAGGCTGGAGCCTAATCAGCATCGGAACGGGTGCGGCTTGGAGGACCGACTTCGCGAGGCTGCAACCCTTTCTTGTCAACCGGCAACGGGAAGATTGAACGACGAATATTTCGTCGATATCCTTGGCCCCGAAGTTACCGCCCCAATGAAAGTCGGAATTGATGGACTTGCCGCATATGGGTTCGACTGGGTGGAATTCGACAATATGGACTGGGCTTTCGACGATGAAAACCGCGTAAGATACTGGTTTTCCGCAACGGTCGAGGACAGCATCGCCTTTTATCGAGGGCTTTGCACCCATGCCCATTCGGAGGGGGTCCGATGCGTGGCCAAACGCACAGTCGAAGGCGCCGAAATCTTCGACGGGGTGACCTATGAATCCTATCCCGATGACATGAACTGGTGGGACGAAGATCGAGGAAGGCGCTTTTTGAAGTCCGGCAAGCCGATGATCATCATCCATTGCGGCGAATCTATCTGCGCCGCCACGCAGGCTCAAAATGTCAAAATCTTTGGCAACAGCCTGTCCTTCCTGTGCGAAAGCCGGAGTGCCAATGGCTATCAGCGTCTGATCCGCTCGGCTCGACCCCTCGGAAAGTTGTTCATCAGCTCCGGGTTCAGACTGCAGTCGTCAATCCACGACCCGAGGCGGAACGACGACCGGCTTACGGCTTTGCGCCCGTCTGAAGGTTCACTGTCGAGAGCTGATTGTTACCGGTCTCCAGGGTGCCAAGTCCTCTTCGAACCAGTGGAGCAAACTGGGTAGTGGGCGTGCGTCTCTGCTCGGCCTCAACGTTGGATGCCGGAAAAGCAAACCCGCCATACGCCATTTCACAGCAGGCTGTTCTCAAGAACAATCGCGGAGCCGCGCGTTGGTGAGAACGCTTTTCCCAAGCACCAATCGGCGACGGCAGTCACTTCCGGCGACAGGGCATGGGCCATGCCTCCCGTGAAAGAGATGAATTCGGGAAGGTTCAAGCCGTTCACCCCGACCAAGACCGGCAGGCCGCGATCCACTGCCTCGGCGATCACCGGGATAAGCCCGCGTCCTTCACTTTCGCGTTTGCCGAATTTATTAACAATCAGGCAGTCGGCGCCGTCAAAGCGTTGCATCACTTCGACCACAGTCTGCTCCAGGGCGCCCGAGTCCAGAATGCAACCACGGGCATGGCCTCCACGGTCTTCACTGATGCGGATAGCGGGTCCGTCTGGAAGGACGCGCAATGCCATATCGCATTTCGTCCGGTCGGAACGGTCGGTGTTGATCTGCACGGTACCGGCCAGCCGTAGCCCGGACGCTTCCAGACGCGCTGCCACCAGAGCAATGAAGCGGTCGGTTTCGCCGCGCCCTTCTATGCTTACATAGGCGATCTTCATTTCATTCCCTCTGATCTTTCAGTTGCGTCGGTCCAGCAACGGCCCGATCTACCATCTTTCATCGCGGCCGACCGAACACCGGTGATCCCCGTTCCGCCGTTTGGCGCTTTCGCCGAAGCACAAATCGTCGGTGCTGCCATCAGGGTGCCCGAAGTTCCAATCCCCTCAAGCGGTGGATCGGCGCTTGTGCATGCCAAGGTGAGGTCCGGAGCCGCAGAGCCGCGCGATCTGGGCGGTGGATGACCGAGATGCGGTCCACATCATTGGCGGCCAGAGGGCGAGTGTGGCACGGGGCAATGTGGGTGCCGTGGGCCAGAAGGCGTGCGCCCGCGGGCTGATCACTGCCTGACAAGCACAGGTGCGCGCTGGTAGAAATGCGCCCGACCGAATCCGGGACAAAGGTGCGTGCGCAGCCCCTCCGGCGGCAATTGTCGCCACTATTGGCTGGCGCTGCGGCCCCGTGGCGACCATGGCTCCGCTCAGGGCAAAGCCATCCATCGTGGAGTTGGTTAAGACAGGCATGGCCGATGCTGCCAACACTCCGACGGCTGCGACCCGACCTGCTGCATCGGCTATGGCAATGGATTCCGCAGTGGTGAGGGGGGCAACCTGAGCCAGCGCGATGACGCGCGTGGCTGCCACGTCCAGAAGCGAAGCTGCCTTCGGAGAGAGAAACATCGCGGGAACCTTTCGGGCAGAAGCAAGGGCAGCCCGGCTGTCAGGCCGCCCCTGATCAGATCAATTCGCCGCGTCAGAGGCGTTTTTCATCAGGAAGTCCATGACCAGCGCCTGTTCGCCATCGTCCAAGCCGGCGCGGGGGAACATCGAGGGCGTGATCGCCTTCCATTGCAGCTGGGTGAAGGCGCCTACATCGCGCGGACCGTGGCAAACCGTACAGCGTTCGTAAAACATTTTCTCGCCCGGCCCCATTTCGGCATAGAGCGCCTCGACCAGCGCATCCAGACGGTCGAGTTGCAGATCGGCGTCGTCGATTGCCGCCATCTCCATGCCGTCGATGATCGGGGGCTTTTCATAAGCCATGTTCGGGCCTTCGGGGTCTTCGCATTTGCGGATGCTGGCCAGGCAGGTGTTCGCCGTGGTGGCCTGGCTGAGGCCCGACGATTTGATCGTCGAGGTCAGGAAGTTCACCAGACCCGAGTTGCAGCGTCCCTTGCTGTCAAGGCTGGGCCAGCAACCTTCGTAGATCGACAACACGCCGGGCATGATGTCATCCGAGACGACAGCCCCGGCGATGACCGTGCCGCGATCGTTGAAGATTTCCACCAGATCGCCATCGGCAATGCCGCGGGTGGCGGCATCTTCAGTGCTGATCCGCACCGGCTCGCGGCCCTGCACCTTGTACAGGCTGCGCAGTTTCTCGGACTGGTCCATCTGGCTGTGCAGGCGATACCAAGGGTGAGGGCTGACGACGTGCATCTGGCCTTCCTTGGCGTTGCCCAGATATTCGGCGGGCTCCAGCCACATCGGCATGCCAGGGCAATCGTCCAGCTTCATGTCGGCGATGGTGTCGCAGAACATCTCGATCTTGCCAGACTTGGTGTGCAGGTGATTGGCCTCGGGATCGGTATAGAAATCGCCATGGCGCACCCAGGCCCGCGCCTCTTTCGGGGCCGGTTGCAGGGCATAGCCCTTGTCCCAGAAGTCTTCAAAGCTGGTGGTTTTGGCCGCGCCGGTCATGGCATAGGCCTTCTTCATGATGTCGACGTATTCCGGGTAGGCCTGATCTTCGATGAACTGCGACTGCTTGTAGAACAGGTCGGCAATACCGGCAAAAATGTCGAAATCGCTGCGGCTTTCGCCGACTGGTTCGATCATCTTCTTCATCGCGTAGATGCGATCGTTGGAATAGGTGCCGCCGACCGACATGTCATCGCGCTCCAGCGGCGATGAGGCGGGCAGCACGATATCGGCCCAGCGGGTGGCGGCGGTCCACCAGACATCCTGGCTGACGATGGTTTGCACCTTTTGCAACGCTTTGATCAGCCGGTTGGTATCCTGCTGGTGCGACATGAAGTTGTTGCCGGCATTGTAGATCATGTGAACGTCAGGGTATTTGCGCAGGTTGCCGTTGTAGACCACCTCGGCGCCCGGATTTTCCAACGCCTCCGTGATGCGCGAGGCGGGAACGATGTATTCAGTAACGAAGTTCTTGCCCTGGCTGAGGCCCGCCGGTGTGGGCTTGCCGGATTGCGGCATGCCGCCGTTGCCGTAGTGCCAGCTGAAGCCGACGCCTTGCCCCGGTTTGCCGATCTTGCCCGTCAGGGCGGCAAAGTTAATGATGGCCCAGTGGGTCATCTCGCCGTGATGGGCGCGTTGCAGCGACCATGCCCCGGCAATCTCGGTTTTCGATTTTGCCAGCAGTTCGGCCAGTTCGCGGATTTTGGCGGCGTCGATGCCGGTGATGGCGGCCGCCCATTCGGGGGTTTTCGCGGTCTTGTCGTCACCCTCACCCTTGACATAGGCGATCCATTTGTCGGCACCCACGGTGTATTTCGCCATATAGGCATCGTCTTGCAGGCCCTGATCCAGCACATGAGAGGCCATGCCCAGAAACAGCGCCACGTCGGTGTTGGGCACGATCTTGACCCAGTCGGCATTCAGATAGCTGTCGGATGCGGTCTTTTGCGGGTTGATCGAGATGAATTTGGTGCCGTTGTCGCGGATCTGTTCCCAAGGGCCATACATGCCGTGGTCGGCCACGGTATATTCGATGCGGTTGTTCTTGATCGGGTCGCACCCGACCAGCACGAACACTTCGGTATTGTCGCGGATCACCTCCCACGCGGTCTGGGCAGAGTAGACCTCCATGTCGCCGATCACATGCGGCAGGCTGATCTGGCTGGCCCCGCCGGACCAGTCGCCCACGGTGTTGGTGCAGCCACCGATCATGTTGAAGAGTTTGCCCTGCAGCACGTTCGGCCGCATGATGCCCGCGTGACTCCACCCACCATAAGAGGTGGACAGAATCGCCTGGTTGCCATAGGTGGCGACAGTGTCGACGATGGCCTTGGCGGTCAGCTTCAGCGCGGTATCCCAGTCAACGCGGATATATTCTTCCTTGCCGCGCAGTTCGGGCTTCACGTCGCCGGATTTCCAGCCCTCAAGATAGGATTTGCGGACCATCGGGTAATCGATGCGCGACTTGTCGTAGACGCGGTCCAGCACGCCATACATCAACATTTCGGTTGGGCGCTGGTCCAATTCGGGCATGGCCGAGATTTCGATGATGCGGCCGTCGCGCACCACGGCCTCGAATGGGCCAAAGTGGCTGGCGCTGAAGACGCGACCGGAGAAGGAGTTGGGGTCAAGCGCGGCCAAGGCCGTGCTGTTCATCAGCCAGCCCGATCCCAACAAGGCGGCGCCGCCTTGCAGAAAGCCGCGGCGGGTGGAATTGATCGGTATCATGGCGGATCTCCATCTGGTTTGCGATGCATCCCTAACGCTGCTGCAGAGCAAGGACCTTGACCGGGGCCAAGCCATGCGGTGAAGATGTGTAACGAGATGTAAAGGCTGCCATGTCTGCTCATATCCTGATCGTCGAGGATGACCGCGTCAGCCGTATGCGGCTGGCGGGCTATCTGCGCAGCTTAGGCTACCGAGTATCGGAGGTCGGGGATGCGGGCGCGATGCAAGAGGTAATCGATACTGACCCGCCCGAGTTGTTGCTCATGGACATCGGGCTGGAGGGCAAGGATGGCCTGACAATCACCCGCGAGTTGCGGGCGCAATCTCGAGTGGGGATCATCCTTCTGACCGCGCGGGATGAACAGGTGGACCGCATCGTCGGGCTGGAAATGGGCGCGGACGACTATGTGACCAAGCCGTTTGACCGCCGCGAACTGGCGGCGCGGATCAAGAACTTGCTGGCGCGGATTGCCGATATCGGGCGCAGCGCCCCGGTAGCGACGGCGGTCGATGCCTTCGGCCCCTGGCATTTCGACCGCATCCGCCGCCGCCTGGTTTCCGCCGCGCGGGTGGAACCGCTGAGCGGGCAGGAGTTCGATCTGCTGGATGCGCTGGCCAGCAACCCCGGCGTGGTCTTTGGCCGCGCCCGGCTGAGCGAAATCGTTGGTCGGGGTGATCTGCGGCCTGGCGATCGCAGCATCGATGTGCTGGTTGGACGGTTGCGCAAGAAGATCGAAGCGGACCCGACCTCCCCCGACTGGCTTCTGACGCGGGCGGGGATGGGCTATTGTTTTGCTGTATCGGGCGGTAGCTGAAGCCCCGCCTGTCTTGCTGCTGCGCGCAGGGTGGCGGCGGCCTGATCTGCTGCAGGCAACAGCCTGTCCAGCGCAACGGCATCATCGGACTGTATGCGCTGCAAGAGGCCGCAAAGGTCATGTAGGGCAAAGTTGCTGGCCGAACCTTTGAGGCGGTGCGCGGCGCGGCTACGCTGATCGGCGCTGTCTTCGGCCAGGATCGCGGGCACGGCCGCGGCCAGATCGGCCAGAAATGCGGTGACGATGCTTGTCACAAGATCGGCGCCAAGATCGGCGATGTCAGCGCGTAAGGCGGCCTCGGGGTGGTTGTCGTCGGGCTTGGGCTGGCTGGAGACTCCGGACAGAACGGCCGTCAGCGCTCGGGGTGAAAGCGGCTTGGTCAGCACATGGTCCACGCCAAACCGGGCACGGGTATCGGCATCATCGCGTACCAGATCAGCTGTGGCCACCACCACGCGGGCACCGTTGCGGGTGATTTGGGCTGCAACCTCTTCGCCGCGCATGTCGGGCAGGTCGAGATCGATGAGCATCGCATCAAAGCGGCCGTCCTGCGCCAGGACCAGCGCTTCGGCGCCGGTTGCGGCCTCGGCTACGGTGCACCCCATCCGTTCCAGATAGCCGCGCGCGACCAGCCGGTTGACGGGGTGATCATCCACCACGAGGACGCCTAACCCGGCAAAGCTGGCTTCACCATGTTCATCGGAGATCAGACTAGCCGGATCGGCGGCGGGAAGACGCAGGGCCAGGGTGAAGCTGCTGCCCCGACTGGGAGTGCTGCTGACCCGCAATTCCCCCCCCATCGCGTCGGTCAATTGCCGCACGATGGCCAAGCCAAGTCCGACCCCTGCCAACCCGCGGCGTCGGGCATCGACGGTGCGGCCATAGATATCGAAGGCGTGGCGGGTTTCTTCGGCGGTCATGCCCGGCCCGGTATCGACCACCGAAAGGGCGATGTCATGCATCCGTCCACCCGCCGAGGCCCTGTGCGAAACCAGCAGTCGGACCTCGCCCTTGTGGGTGTATTTCACTGCGTTCGAGATCAGGTTGACCATCACCTGCCGGATGCGCGCGGCTTCTCCAAGCAGCGCGGGGGGCAGCGTTTCGGCAATCTTGACCGTCACCCGCAGCCCTTTGGCATGCGCCAGAACTTGCAAGTGTTCTGCCAGTCCCTGCGCCAGTCGGGCCGGATCGAACGCCCCGAGTCGGGTTTGGGCGGCAGTTTCCTCGCCACTCGAAAAGGTCAGGATGTCTTCGGTCAGCGCCTGCAGGTCACGCGCCGAAGTCAGTGCGGTCTGCAGCCGGGCGCGGCGGGCCGGGTCAGACTCCTCCGCCGCGTGCAGATCGAGAAGGCCGACGACGCCGTTCAGCGGCGTGCGAATTTCATGGCTCATCCGGGCCAGGAAATGCGTCTTGGCGCGGCTTTCCTCTTCGGCTTCGGCGCGGGCCATGTTGGCCGAGCGAGTTTCGGCCACCACATCGGCTGTCCGCGCCAGAACCGCCTGTTCCAGGTTTTGGCGCATGTGCAGGGCGTCGTCCGTCCGACGGCGCAGCACGTTGACGGCTTTCTCCAGCCTCCCGATTTCGTCATGCCCGCTGATCGGCATTCGCGCACCGGTATCACCGCGTGCCACTTGGACGATCCTTTCAGCCACGACGCCCAACCGCGATACGACATCGCGGCGGGTGCGCGCCCAGACCAGATAGCCCGCGAGCACGCCACCGACGAGAATCAGGGCCAGCGCGATGGTCAGCATGGTCGCCTGCCAGCCCGCATCGGCGATGCGGCCTTGCATCAATGCGCGGGCGGCTTCCTGACCCCGGCGGGCTTCGGCAGTCAGCACGTCCAGCCGCGCGGTCAGGTCTTTCTCCAGCGCCGACAGCGCGGTCAGGGCGGAAAGCTCTTCTCCACGAAGGGCGATCAGGCCGCGATTGCCCAGAGTTCCGCGAAACTGCGCAAGGTCCTGTCCTGCCGATTGCACCGCCAGGTCCGAAGGCAGATAACCAATGCGCGCCTGCGCGAGCGCTACCGAGTCTTCCAGCTGTGTCCGCAGCAGAGGAAGATCAGTTTCGGTCCCCGTGTCACCAATCTGCTGGACCGCCCGGCTTAGCCCGGCAGTTGCCTCGGCCAGATCGCGGATCCGCTCGAATGCAAAGAAATCGACATCCGCCAATTGGTCCAGCAAGGGCCGCAGATCTTGCCCCAGCGGGGCGGCATAGATCTGCCAGATACCGGCCGTGATGCGCAACCGCGCCAGATCGGTTTGCGCCGAAATCAGCTGTGTCAAGCGTTCCGCGGCATCCTCCAGTCCTGCCCTTTCCGCCTGTGCCGCCGCTGCAAGACGATTCTTCTGCCGCACGGTATGGGCCAACTGTGCCACCATGGCGCGGACCTCGGCGGTCTCGGTCGGATCGCCTCCGGTCTCGGTCAGAAAGTGCCTGAGATCGGTGATTCCGGAGGTGATGCGGTCGATCTGCACGCTTAGTGCGTTCGCGCTACGGGTAACGTCGGCCTCGGTCCCGGCCCGTGCCAGTTGCGCCGCAAGCGTGCCCGCCAGATCGGCATCCAGCCCCACCCGCTCGGCCCGGCGGATGATGGCGATGCTTTCGGTCAGCACCTGTTCATGCGACGTGACAAGGAAGCGGTTGACGCTGATGGACGTCAGGCCGACAAGGATCGTCAGGCCGGAGAGGACCATGAAGACGAACTGGAGCTGTGTGTCAAAGCGTCTGGCGCGCATGGGACATGGATATATCCCGCGGCTGCGCGCTGCAATTCTTTGCCTCGGGTTGCTGTCCGGCGGGCCCGCAGCGGCGGATCAGGCGCTGATCTGCGTGCTGGTCCCGCATTTCAAGGATGAATACTGGCTAAGCGTTGCCAACGGGATTGAGACCGAAGCTCGACTGCGCGGCCTGCGGGTGCGGTTTTTTGAAGCGGGAGGATATCGCGCGCTTCGAAACCAGATCAATCAGCTGAACCGCTGCAAGGGTCTACATCCAGGCGCAATACTGATCGGTGCGGTTTCATCAGATGATCCGGCTTTGCTGGCGGCTCTGGCCGCTGTCGCTGCAGACGTCCCAGTTGTCGGGTTGGTGAACGAACTGCATTCCGAGGCCTTATCGGCCCGCGTAGGGGTCGACTGGGAGGACATGGGTCTGCGGCTTGGTCGGCATCTTGCCGACATTTATCCCGGCGGCGGCACGTCACGCTTGGCGATCCTGCTATCCGGCCCGCCGGAGGCCGGCTGGGTTGCGCCTCTGGAGCGCGGCCTGCGAAAGGGTTTGTCGGGGGCAGGTCTGCAAATTACTGCCGTCTACGGCGCTGATACCGGGACGGGCGCGCAGCTGAGATTGCTGGAGCGCGCCCTTGCCGATGTGCCTGACCCCGATGTCATCATTGGCGCAGCGCCAGCCATCGAGGCTGCCATGGCGCTTTTTGCTGACAAGACCAGTCGCCCGGCCTTTGCCGCGACTTATGTAAGCCACTCGGTCGCACGCGGACTTGTGGGCGGCAAGGTCTTGGCCGCTCCCTTTGATGCCCCGATGCAACAGGGTTCCCTTGCAATCACGGCAGCGATCATGGCTATGGCAGGCGTGACGCGGCAAGAACTTGTCGGTCCGCCCATCCGGGTGCTTACCGCCGGGACCGACCCGGCGACGATCCAGCTGTCTCCGGGCGACTATTTTCCGGCGCTGGATTGATGGAACGATAAGGCGGTGTAACCCAAATTCGCCGCAACTGGCCGATCGTAGAAAGGGTTACGTCGGCCGAATCCTCTCGGGTTGTTGTCTTTTTCGGCAGCAC
>JBATAV010000549.1:0-2478 GCA_049662025.1 Paracoccaceae bacterium
GGCCGGGGGCTTTTGCTTCCTGAGCAATGCCGCCATCACCGCCGAAGCCCTGCGCGCCCGCGGGTTGCGCCCCGCAATCCTTGACATCGACGTGCACCACGGCAACGGCACCCAAGGCATCTTCTACGCACGCGCCGAGGTCCTTACTGTCTCGATCCACGCCGATCCGATGCGGTTCTACCCGTTCTTCTGGGGCCACGCGCAGGAGCGCGGCGCAGGTCCGGGCGTGGGCTGCAACCTCAACCTGCCCTTGCCGCGTGGCACCGGCAATGCCGACTATCTGGCCACTCTCGCCACCGCCATGCAGGCCATCGCCAGCTTTGGCGCCGATGTGATCGTGGTCGCCTTGGGCCTCGACGCGCATGAGAACGACCCGTTCAAGGGGCTGCGCATCACCACTCCGGGCTTTTCACGAATCTGTGAGGCGATCGCCACCCCCGGCCTGCCGCTCTTGATCGTGCAGGAGGGTGGCTACATGTCTGAAGAGCTTGGCCCGAACCTGACTGCCTTTCTGTCGCCGTTGATCTGAGGTCCGCCATGTCCAACCTGCAAGGCTTCTTCACCGCTGCGCCGCATGATACCGGCGATGCCGTTTCGGGCCATTACTATGAGATGGCCTCGGCGGATCCCGACCGACCGCAAGTCTGGGGCTATACCGACCGCATCTCCTATGCGCCCGGCGAGATCCTGCACCTGCACGCCATCTCTTCCGCCGAAGAAATCGGCGTGCGGATTGAACGCGACGGGCCGCACCTTGAGACCGTGCTGGACACCACCATCCCCGGCGGTTTCGCCCCCACCCCGGCCGATTGCTCGGTCAACGGCTGCGGCTGGCCCGAGCGTCTGGCCCTGCCGCTGCCGGACAGCTGGAAAAGCGGCGTCTACATCGTCACCCTGTCCACCCCCGACGTAGAGAGCCGGCACATGTTCGTGCTGCGCGCCGCCCAACCGCAAGCCCGCATCGCCATGGTGCTGGCGACCGGCACCTGGTGCGCGTACAACGACTGGGGCGGATCGAACCATTATCAGGGCCTGACCGGGCCAGAGGGCCAGACCTTCGCCGCCAATGTCTCGGTCCACCGGCCCTGGGCCAAGGGTTTCGTGCAATGGCCCGAGGGTGCCCCGCGCATCCCGCATTCCAGCCCGCCGAACCAGAAGCCGACCTACCCGCACATGACCTATGCGCGGGCCAACGGCATTTCCAAGAAATACGCCTCCTCCGGCTGGGCCGCGTTTGAACGGCCCTTCGCACTGTGGTGCGAGGCGCAGGGCATCGCGCTGGATTACCTGACCCAGCACGACCTGCACGCCAATCCGGGCGCACTGAACGCCTGGCCGCGCGCGCTGATCGTCGGCCATGACGAATACTGGACATGGGAGATGCGCGACCACCTGGAATCCTGGGTCGACCAGGGTGGCCAGCTCTGCCGCTTTGCCGGCAACTTCTACTGGCAGACCAGGCTTTCGGACGACCTGTCGACCCAGACCTGCTACAAGACCCGTGCGGGTGCCGAAGACCCAACCGCCGACCGGACCCGGATGACCGACCACTGGGATCACCGCCACATCCACCGCCCCGCGACCCAGACCATGGGCCTGACCGGATCGGCCGGCGTCTATGCCGGTTGGAGCCGTTGCGCCGCGCATGGCGCCGGCGGCTTCGCCATCTACCGCCCCCATCATTGGGCGATGAAGGGCTCGGGCATGGGCTACGGCGATGTGCTGGGCCGCGACGCCCGCATCTTCGCCTATGAGGTGGACGGCATCGACTACACCATGACCCACGGCCTGCCCCATCCATCGCCCGAGGCGCAACTCGCCGGGCCGCTGACCATCATCGGCCTGTCGCCCGCCACCACCCTGGCCCACAGCGCCGACGCAACCGACCGCGATGCCTTCATCGGATCGGAAGACGCCGAGGAACTGGCGATGTCGCTCTATGGCGAAGTCACCGAAGCCACCGTTGAGCGCGTCACCCACGGCAATGGCGCGATGGTGGATTACCGCCGCGGCAAGGGCGGCATCTTCAACGCCGGGTCATGCGAATGGGTCGCCGGGCTGATTGCCCGCGACCCTTCGGTGGAACAGGTCACCCGCAATGTGCTGACGGGCGACTGGGGCGCTGCTTGATCGAGCGGCAGGATTTGCACGTCTGAACATCCGCCTTGCCTGCGGCATCCGCGTCTTCGATCACCGGCAGAAAGGGCTCATTTCCGCCCCTCCGCCTCGCGGATCAGGCTGCGTGCCCACCGCGCGGCGGCCCATGTCGCGGGCAAGGACAGCGGAATGGACCAGATCACCGCCCAGACCGGGGAAATGTCCTGCCAACCAGCCGACTGCAGAATCAGCCCCAGCATGAACAGGTTGATCGCCACCGCGCCCGCCACGAACGGCCACAGGATCGCCCCCAGCTTCCACAGCGATTCAGTGAGAGGTGCCATCTTCAAAGGTTATCTTGTTCCAGACATTGTATTTTCC
>JBATAV010000550.1:0-2526 GCA_049662025.1 Paracoccaceae bacterium
CGCCAACGCAAAATCACGCTGCCCGAGGATGGCAGCTTTGACGAGATCGAAGCGGACGAAACCGACACAGACGAAACAGACGGGGATGAGGACGCCTCCCCCGCGACGAAACACTAGGGAGCAGGACCATGGCAATCACTTCGGCCAACCAGCTGGAACTTCTGCAAACGGCCGAGGCCGTGGCACGGGAAAAGATGATCGACCCGGATCTGGTGATCCAGGCGATGGAGGACAGCCTCGCCCGGGCCGCCAAGTCCCGCTACGGCGCGGAAATGGACATCCGCGTCAAGATCGACCGCAAGACCGGCCGCGCCAGCTTTGCCCGCATCCGCACCGTGGTTGAAGACGATCTGGTGGAAAACCACCACGCCCAACTGACGGTGAAGCAGGCAAAATCCTATCTGACCGATCCGCAGATCGGCGATGAGGTGATCGACGAAGTGCCCCCGGTGGATCTGGGCCGCATCGCCGCCCAAAGCGCCAAGCAGGTGATCCTGCAAAAGGTGCGCGAGGCCGAGCGCGATCGTCAGTTCGAAGAATTCAAGGACCGCAAGGGCAACATCATCAACGGTGTCGTCAAGCGCGAGGAATATGGCAACGTCATCGTCGACGTGGGCCGTGGCGAAGGCATCCTGCGCCGAAACGAAAAGATCGGGCGCGAGGCGTACCGCATCGGCGACCGGATTCGCTGCTACATCAAGGATGTGCGGCGTGAGCCGCGCGGCCCGCAGGTCTTCCTGTCGCGCACCGACCCGCAGTTCATGGCTGAGCTGTTCAAGATGGAAGTGCCGGAAATCTACGACGGCATCATCGAGATCAAGGCTGTGGCGCGAGATCCGGGCAGCCGGGCCAAGATCGCCGTCATCTCCTATGACAACTCGATCGACCCGGTCGGCGCCTGCGTCGGCATGCGCGGCAGCCGCGTTCAGGCCGTGGTGAACGAGCTGCAGGGCGAAAAGATCGACATCATTCCGTGGAACCAGGATCAGGCGACCTTCCTGGTGAACGCGCTGCAACCGGCGCAGGTCTCCAAGGTCGTGGTCGACGAAGACGCCGGCAAGATCGAGGTCGTGGTGCCGGATGAACAGCTGTCTCTGGCCATCGGGCGGCGCGGCCAGAACGTGCGGCTGGCGTCTCAACTGACCGGCCTTGATATCGACATCCTGACCGAGTCCGAAGAATCGACCCGCCGTCAGGCCGAATTCGCCGAACGCACCAAGCTGTTCATGGACACGCTGGATGTGGACGAGATGATGGCGCAACTGCTGGTCGCCGAAGGTTTCACCAACCTGGAAGAGGTCGCCTATGTCGAGGTGGACGAGCTGCTGTCGATTGATGGTTTCGACGAAGGCACCGCTGCCGAACTGCAGGCCCGCGCCCGCGACTTCCTGGAAGAGCAGGCCAAGAAGGCGCTGGAAAATGCCCGCGCGATGGGTGTCGAGGAAAGCCTGATCAACTTCGAGGGCCTTACGCCCCAGATGCTCGAGGCGCTGGCCAAGGATGGCATCAGGACTCTGGAAGACTTCGCCACCTGCGCCGATTGGGAACTGGCCGGCGGCTGGACTACCGAAAACGGGCAACGCAAGAAGGATGACGGCATACTCGAGCCCTTCGACATGAGCCTGGAAGAGGCACAGCATCTGGTGATGACCGCGCGCGTCATGCTGGGCTGGGTCGATCCGACGCAGATGGCTGTGGCGACCGAACCCACCGCCGAAGAACAGGAGGCCGAGGCCTGATCGCAGGCCTCGGGTTCAAGCGCATGACGCGCGGCGGCCGTGAAAAGGACAGAGAGGCCGGGGCGGAGCGCAAGTGCATCGTCACGGGAGAGGTCAGCCCCAAGGCGGGGCTGATCCGCTTTGTCATCGGGCCGGACGCGACGGTGGTGCCCGACGTGGCGGCCAAGCTGCCGGGGCGGGGGATCTATGTCAGCGCCAATCGGGCGGCGTTGGACAAGGCGGCGGCCAAGGGGTTGTTTTCCCGGGCGGCCAGACAGCCGGTCAAAGCCCCCGAAGGGCTGACCGATCTGGTTGAGTCCCTGGTGTTGCGCCGGGTTACGGATCTTTTGTCGATGGACCGCAAGGCCGGCAATGCCGTGACCGGATATGAGAAGGTAAAGGACTGGCTGGAGAAGTGCCGCGCGAAGGTGCTGATTCAGGCCAGTGACGGGTCGGAGCGCGGAAAGACCAAACTCCGCCCTCCGGATGGTGAAAACACCCTGATTTCCTGCCTGAATGCAGGGGAAATCGGTTTGGCTTTCGGGCGTGAACGTGCCATACACGCGGCGCTTGCGGCTGGTGGACTCACAACCCGTGTGGTAGAGGAAGCGGCAAGGCTTGCCGGGCTTCGTTTGGAAGCGGGCAGGCAGGACGGCGGCGAGACCGCCGGGAAGGATACGTAGGACGCATGAGCGATACTGACGGCAAGAAACCCCTGGGCTTGGGTGGCGCCCCCCGTTCCGGTTCGGTGAAGCAAAGCTTCAGCCATGGCCGGACCCATGCTGTGGTGGTGGAAACCAAGCGCAAG
>JBATAV010000551.1:0-3571 GCA_049662025.1 Paracoccaceae bacterium
AACCCCCTGGATATCGCCGAACACGGCCATCTGGACTACATGATCCGCACCCTGATCGCCCTTGGCTGCCCGCCGCTGGCGGTCTATCGCGCCGCTTCGCTCAGTGCCGCCGAGGCCTTCGGGTTGAAGGATCGCGGGCTGATCGCCCCCGGCAAGCGGGCCGATATCGCGGTGATCGACTCACTGGAGGGGTGTCACACCACGATGGTCTTTGCCGGTGGCGTGCTGGCCGAGGACGCGGCTTTTTCGGCCCGCGCGACGACGACCCCGGTGGCGCGACATTCGGTCAAGGCGGCGAAGGTAACCGCTGAGGATTTCCGCACCATGGGCAACCGCGCCGAAACCCCGGTGATCGGCATCTTGCCCGGCAAGATCATCACCCCGCATCTGACCTTTGATATTCCCCCGGTGGATGGTGACAAGCGCCCCGACCCGGCCCGCGACCTGATGAAGATCGCGGTGATCGAGCGGCATGGGGTGAACGGCAACAAGGCCACCGGGTTCGTGCAGGGCTTCGGGATCAAGCGCGGGGCGATTGCCTCGACGGTTTGCCATGACCATCACAATATCGCCGTGGTGGGCGCGGATTACGCCGACATGGCGCTGGCGGCGAACCGGCTGGGGCAGATCGAGGGCGGCTTTGTCGTGACCGAAGGCGGCAAGGTGCTGGCCGAACTGGCGCTGCCGGTGGCGGGGCTGATGAGCCTTTTGCGCTTTGAGGAGGTGCAGGCCAAGCTGGTTGCGCTGCGTGCTGCCGCCCGGTCCTTGGGGGTGGTGCTGGAGGAACCCTTCCTGCAACTGGCGTTTCTGGCCTTGCCGGTGATTCCGCATCTGAAGATCACCGATCACGGCATGGTCGATGTCGACCGGTTCGAGGTGATGCCATGACGGTGACGATCTGGCACAACCCTTCCTGCGGCACCTCGCGCAACGTGCTGGCGGCCTTGCGCGACGCGGGGCTGACGCCGGTGGTGGTGGAATATCTGAAGACCGGCTGGACGGCGGATGGCCTGCGGACCCTCTTTTCCGCCGCCGGGATCACCGCGCGGGCGGCGTTGCGGGTGAAGGGCACGGATGCCGAAGACAGGGGGCTGACCGATCCGGGCGTGACCGAGGCGGCGCTGATCGCCGCCATGGTGGCGCATCCGGTGCTGGTCAACCGCCCCTTCGTGCAGACACCACTTGGCACGGCGCTGTGCCGCCCGTCGGAGACCGTGCAGGCGCTGATTGCCCGCAAGGATTAGGGCGCAACCACGCGGTCAGGCGTTGAACAGGAAATGCAGGACGTCGCCGTCCTTGACCTCATAGGTCTTGCCTTCCACCCGGAACTTGCCGGCCTCTTTCGCCCCGGATTCGCCCTTGCCGGCGACGTAATCGTCGTAAGCCACGGTTTCGGAGCGGATGAAGCCCTTCTCGAAATCGCCGTGGATCACGCCCGCCGCCTGCGGCGCGAGGGTGCCCTTTTCGATCGTCCAGGCACGGGCTTCTTTCGGTCCGACGGTGAAATAGGTCTGCAGGCCCAGCAGCTGATGGCCCGCCCGGATCAGCCGATCCAGCCCGGCCTCGTGCAGGCCCATTTCCTCCAGGAAAATCCCGGCCTCGTCCTGCGGCAACTGGGCCAGCTCTTCCTCGATCCGGGCCGAGATCACCACCGCCCCGGCGCCCTGCGCTGCCGCCATTTCGGCCACGCGGGCCGATTGCGAATTGCCCGAGGCGGCCGAGGCCTCTTCGACATTGCAGACGTACAGCACCGGCTTGGCCGTCAACAGCTGCAACAGACGCCAGTTGCGCAAATCGTCTGCCGCCACCTTCACGGTCCGCGCCGGATTGCCCGCCGACAGTGCCTTTTCGGCCTGCGTCAGCAGCCGGTCCTGCTCGACCGCCTCTTTGTCGCCGCCCTTGATCTTGCGGGCAAGGTTGGCGCGACGCCGCTCGATCGATTCCAGATCGGCCAGCATCAGCTCGGTCTCGATGGTTTCGGCATCGGCGACCGGGTCGATCCGGCCTTCGACATGGGTGATGTCGCCGTCTTCAAAACAGCGCAGCACATGGGCGATGGCGTCGCATTCGCGGATATTGGCCAGGAACTGGTTGCCCAGACCTTCGCCCTTGCTGGCACCGCGCACCAGTCCCGCAATATCGACAAAGGTCATCCGGGTCGGGATGATCTGCTTGGACCCGGCAATCTTTGCCAGCACCTCCAGCCGCGCGTCCGGCACGGCAACTTCGCCCACATTCGGCTCGATGGTGCAGAACGGAAAGTTCGCCGCCTGCGCCGCCGCCGTGCGGGTCAGCGCGTTGAAGAGGGTCGACTTGCCCACATTCGGCAACCCGACGATGCCCATCTTGAAACCCATGATGCCCTCCATTGGCGACCGCCCGCTCATACGGGGGGCGGGGCAAAGGATCAAGGTTCTGCGACGCAGGGCTTTGGTCTAACCTTCCCGCACCGCCACAGGAGGTTGCGATGTCCTTCGACCCCTACCTGCACTTCCAGGGCAATTGCCGCGCCGCGATGACGGCCTATCAGAAGATCTTCGGCGGCGATCTGCAATTGATGCCCTATGCCGAAGCGCCCGACGCCGCGCCCGAAATGAAGACCTCGGATCGGATCATGCATTCCACCCTGCGGGTCGGCGACCGGTCGATCATGGCCTCGGACTTCCCTCCGGGGATGCAGGGCGACCCGCAGCAGGCGGTCACCATCAGCCACGAAGCGGCCACGATCGACGAGGCGAAGCGGTTGTTCGGCCAGCTTTCGGACGGCGGGGCCGAGATCATGGGGTTTCAGCCGACCTTCTGGTCAGACGGCTTCGGCATGGTGAAAGACCGCTTCGGCACGCATTGGATGGTGTCATCGCCTTGGCGGCAGAGTTGATGACAGGCCTGCGCCCCCATTGATTTCCCCCACCACCGCGTGCAAAGCAAAGTCAAAGTTGCAGGGGGCCTTGATGACTCGGATCGACGACACGTTTGCGCGGCTGCGCACGCAGGGCAAGAAGGCCTTTGTCGCCTATATCATGGGCGGCGATCCTGATGAGGCGACCTCGCTGGCCGTGATGCAGGGCTTGCCCGCCGCCGGTGTGGACGTGATCGAGCTGGGCATGCCCTTCACCGACCCGATGGCCGATGGCCCGACCATCCAGCTGGCCGGGCAGCGGGCGCTGGAAGCCGGCATGACGCTGGCCGGGGTGCTGGGCATGGTGCGGGCGTTCCGGGCCAAGGACCAGACCACGCCGATCGTGCTGATGGGCTATTACAACCCGATCTATTCGCGCGGGGTGGAGCGGTTCCTGAAGGACGCCACCGAGGCCGGGATCGACGGGCTGATCGTGGTCGACCTGCCGCCCGAGGAAGATGCCGAGCTGTGCATCCCGGCGCAGAAGGCGGGGCTGAACTTCATCCGGTTGGCCACGCCGACCACTGATGACAAACGGCTGCCCAAGGTGCTGCAGAACACATCGGGCTTTGTCTATTACGTCTCGATCACCGGAATCACCGGGGCGGGGGCGGCGCAGGCGGGCGATGTGGCGCCGGAAGTGGCGCGGATCAAGCGGTCGACCGATCTGCC
>JBATAV010000552.1:0-4730 GCA_049662025.1 Paracoccaceae bacterium
GAACGGACCCCGCCGCCAGGCCCGCGCGGGCGGCCATGTCGCCTCCATCACCTCTGCCAGGGTTTCCGGGGCAAGGATCTCGGGCGTCATCCGAACAGCCGCGTCAGCCGCATCATCGCGGCATCCAGCCTGCCTGCATCGGTGCCGCGGATCACCAGATTGGTGCCATAGGCGCCGTTCAGCGCGAACGGATAAGACCCCATCGACAGATCGGGATACTCTGCCGCCAGGGCGCCGAACTCGGCCGCAACCTCGCCTTCGCCGCGCAGGACGCGCAGACTTTGGCTCAACAGCGGCGCGCCGCCGGTCAGCTTGGGCAGAACGCTGGCCACCATCGCCTCGAATATCGCCGGCACCCCGGCCATCACATGCACATTGCGCAAGGTGAACCCCGGCGCGACCGAGATCGGGTTGTCGATCAGCACCGCACCTTCGGGAATGCGCGCCATGCGCTGGCGGGCCTCGTTGAAGGCGGTGCCCTGGCGGTCGTAATGCGCGGCCAGAAGCGCCATCGCATCCGCCCGGTGGCCGATCTTCGCCCCCATCGCGGCGGCCACCGCGTCGGCCGTGATATCGTCATGCGTCGGCCCGATGCCGCCGCTGGTGAACACATGGTCATGGGCGCCCGACAGCGCCCGAACCGCCGCCACGATTGCCGCATGATCGTCGGCCACCACCCGCGCCTCACGCAGGTCGATGCCGACGCGGGTCAACGCTCCGGCCAGATAATGCAGGTTGGAATCGCGGGTCCGCCCCGACAGGATTTCATCGCCGATCACCAGCATCGCCGCGCCCGGATTCGCCATCTGTCCACTCCCGCTGCCGTTGCGTCCGGATATAGCCTTGGCGCGCGCGCAATCCAACCGCCGCTCTGGCGTTTGCCCGACCTTCCGCCTATGAAGGCGCGCGAAAGGACGACCCATGGACGAAATCCGCGCCCGAATCACCCGCGACGGCATCCGCATCTATGAAGACGCGGATTTTGCCGGAATGCGCACCGCAGGCCGGATCGCGGCCGAAATCCTGGACAGGGTCGCCCCTCTGGTGCAGCCCGGCACCACAACCGGAGCGTTGGAAGATTTCATCCGGTCCGAGATAGCGCGCCACGGGGTCACCTCGGCCACCATCGGCTACAAGGGCTATCAGCACGCTTCCTGCATCTCGATCAATCATGTGGTCTGCCACGGCATTCCGGGTGCGAAGATGCTGGCTGACGGCGACATCGCCAATATCGACGTGACGGTGATCGTCGACGGCTGGTTCGGTGACACCAGCCGGATGTATGTGGCCGGTGCCGTGCCGCGCAAGGCCGAACGCCTGATCGAGGTCACGCACGAGGCGCTGATGCGCGGCATCGCGGCGGTCAAGCCCGGCAACACCTTTGGCGACATCGGTTTTGCCATCCAGTCCTATGTCGAGGCGCAACGGATGAGCGTGGTGCGCGACTTCTGCGGCCACGGCCTGGGCCGGGTGTTCCACGCACCGCCGAATGTGCTGCATTATGGCCGCGCCGGGTCCGGTCCGGTGCTGGAGGAAGGCATGTTCTTCACCATCGAACCGATGGTGAACCTCGGCCGGCCAGAGACCAAGGTGCTGGCCGACGACTGGACCGCCGTCACCCGCGACAAATCGCTGTCGGCGCAGTATGAGCATTCGGTCGGCGTCACCGCCACCGGCTGCGAGATCTTCACCCTGTCGCCCTCGGGCAAGTTCTTCCGCACCTGGGAATAGCGCCCGCTTTCAAAGCGCTTTGCATGGGAATAGCCTCCGCTGAGACCAAGGGGGGGAATCGGCCATGTCCACGATCCGTGTCACCGTCTGGGGCGAAAACGTCCACGAACGCACCAACGCCTCCGTGCGCGGCATCTATCCAAAGGGCATGCACACCTGCATCGCCGATGCGCTGAACGCGGGTCCCGGCATCGCCGCCACCACCGCCACGCTGGACCAGCCCGACCACGGGTTGCCGCCCGGCAGGCTGGCCGAAACCGATGTGCTGATCTGGTGGGGCCATTGTGCCCATGACAAGGTGCGCGACGACATCGTCGCGCAGATCACCAGCGCGGTCTGGTCCGGCATGGGCGCGATCTTTCTGCATTCCTCGCATTTCTCGAAACCTTTCAAACGGTTGATGGGCACCCCCTGCAACCTGACCTGGCGCGAGGCGGGCGAGCGGGAACGCCTCTGGCTGACCTCGCGCAGCCATCCCATCGCCGCCGGCCTGCCCGACCATTTCGAACTGGAGCAGGAAGAGATGTATGGCGAGCCCTTCGGCATCCCCGAGCCGCTGGAAACCGTCTTCGTCAGCTGGTTTCAGGGCGGCGAGGTGTTCCGCTCGGGCGTCACCTGGAAGCGTGGCGCGGGCAGTGTGTTCTACTTCCGCCCCGGCCATGAAACCTACCCCACCTATCACGACGCCAACGTGCAGCGCGTCATCGCCAATGCCGTGGCCTGGGCGCATAACCCCGCCCCGCGCCTGACCGACCCGTCCGCCGCCCCCAATGTGCCGGTTGAAAGCGCTTTGGAACCCCTCATCGCGCACGGCCCCAAGCTGCACGAAGCCGGGGACAAGGGGTTCCGCTGACCCTCCGCCTGCTCATCCTCGGCACCGGCGGCAAGGCCAGAACCCTGGCAGAAGCCTTCGCGAGAATCCCCGACGTCACCCTTGCCGCCGCAGTGGACACCAGGCCCGATCCCCTGGCCGCCTTCGCCGCGACCCATGGCATTGCGCGAACCTTCGCCCGGCCGGATTGGCGAAGATCGGCAAACCGCCAGATGGCGCCTGCTGGATTGCCCGGATGTGCCAATCATCTACCACCGCTTCATCGCCGCCATCCGGGGCAAGGTCACGGCCGAACCGACCTTCGCCCGCAGCGCCGAGTTGCAGTGTCTCCTCGATGCTGCCGAGGCCAGCGCTGCGCAAGGCAGCCGCAGCCTTTCGCCCTTGGGGCGTTGCATAGCCTGCACCGTGTCTTTCCCGGAAGACGCAGGGAAGACGTTCGCAAGACCCGAGAAAGACCGCTGGTTTGCAGGAAGACCCGCTGTCCGCTGCGGTAACGCTCCACCCGCAGGATGGGTGGTCCGGGGCCATAAAGGCCCGGGTTCACCCGTCGCGCGTCAGCCCATGGTTTCCAGACAATGCCGCCGGAAGGCGCGTTTCAGCATGTCCAGTTCGGCGCGCAGCAGGTCGATCTCGGCCCGGACATCGTCTTCCATCGCGACCCCGGTGATGATGGTGAAATGCGCCAGCGTCTCGGAGCCGTGACGAACCAACAGGGTCTGCACGCCCTCGCTCAGCACCTCGGCGGGGATCGGCACCTTCACCGCAAAATCGCCCTCGCGCCCCGGCACCGCAGTGACCAGCACACCCGGCAGGGGCCGCTCCAGATGCAGCACATCCAGCTTCGGCGGCGTCCCTCCCGCCCCGGTCAGCACGCCCTCCCAGACCCCGCCGCGGATGCGCGTCTGCGTCAGCTTCATCCCGTCGGGCATCTCAAAGCTCCGCTCTCGGCCTGCGGCTGACGGTGACGTCGCGCAGGATGATCTGGTTCATTTCCGGCCCTTCGAAGATCAGGTCCAGCCACAGCTTTTCCACCCGCTTTTCATTGACCTTGGTATAGGCAAGGTCGAATTCGACCATCACCTCTTCCTCGTTCAAGGGCAGTTCGCGCACGATCTGTTCGACGTTCGGCCCGTGCTTGACGTTCAATCGTGCAAAGATTTCAAGCGGTTTTTCCATTTCCACGATCACGTCCAGCCGGATCAGATGGCGCAGCTTCAGTCCCTGCGCGACCTCGGGCGGCAGGTCGAGCACCAGGCTCAGGAAGCTGCCGTCGAACTTGAACACATCCATCCGAAAGCCGAACGGCGCCACGTCCGATTCGCGGGTGTTGCGGATCTGGCGCACGGTCAGCTCGGTGCGGCGACAGTCGTGGAACACCGTGGCGCCATCGCAGATCTGCGACCGGCCGGGCACCGAGGACATGCCGGGGACCGGGATCTGGCCCTTCCACAGGTCGGGGCGCCAGGCCCAGTCGGTGCCCATCGGCTTGCGGATCGCGGTGGCGCCGATCACCGGCAGCGCCAGCCGGTATTCGGCCTGATGGATCACCCGATCCAACTCGCGCCGCATCTGGCGGGCGCGGGTGCGCAGGGCGCGCAGGGCCTCCAGCCCCATGCTGGGGGCCTCTTCGGCAGCACTTGCCCAGCGCGTCAGCGCGCGCCGGAACGTCAGCCGGTCAAGCACCTTGTCCAACCGCCCTGCCATTGTTTCCCTTGCGACCGACCATCGAAGAATCCCACGCGATTGTTGAACGCGAGGAAACGATTCCCGTTATCGCCGCAAAAGCATTAACTTGCCAACCCATTCCGGGTGTCCCTGCGGCAATTTTGCCGTCATGACGCAGCGTTCGCCCGCCGCATGGTTTGAACAACCTGCCCCACAATCCGCCGCCCATCCTCCAACGACAGCGTCCCACCCTCGGGCGGGGTGACGGAGATCATCACCAGCCGCCCCTTCAGCCCGATCGCCGCCCGCCAATAGGCACCCACGTGGCGGTCCTCCAGCAGGATCAGGAAAGCGCCGTCCGACACCAGCGTCTGGCGAATCCTCACCGACCCGGCGTTGCCATTGCGTGAGAACGCCGCGCGCCCGGCCTTGCTGCGGGCCCAGTCGGACAGGGCACGGGCGCCGGATTTCAGCGCCTCGGACGAGCCGGGGCCGCCAAGGC
>JBATAV010000553.1:0-1581 GCA_049662025.1 Paracoccaceae bacterium
ACGCAACAGACCGATTATCCCCGTACCCGCCCCGACATGCCCAACCACGAGCCGCGCGGCTGTGCGCGGGGGGCAAGCTACAGCTGGTATCTGTATTCGGCCAACCGGGTGAAGACGCCGCTGGTGCGCGGACGGCTGATGAAGCTGTGGCGGGCGGCGCGGGCGACGATGGCGCCGGTTGCGGCTTGGGCCTCGATTCAGGCCGATCCGAAACAGCGCGAAAGCTATACCAGGGCGCGCGGCAAGGGCGGGTTCGTACGCGCCAGCTGGGATGAGGTGACCGAGATCATCGCGGCGGCGAACGCCTTTACAACCAAGACCCATGGCCCCGACCGGGTGTTCGGATTCTCGCCGATCCCAGCGATGTCGATGGTCAGTTATGCGGCGGGGTCGCGGTATTTGTCGCTGCTGGGCGGCACCTGCATGTCGTTCTACGACTGGTATTGCGACCTGCCGCCCTCCAGCCCGCAGACCTGGGGCGAGCAGACCGACGTGCCGGAAAGTGCTGATTGGTATAATTCGGGCTTCCTGATCCTCTGGGGTTCGAACGTGCCGCAGACCCGCACGCCGGATGCGCATTTCTATACCGAGGCGCGCTATCGCGGCACCAAGTCGGCGGTGATCTGCCCGGACTACTCCGAGGCGGCAAAGTTCAGCGACATCTGGCTGAACCCGCAGGCCGGCACCGATGCGGCGCTGGCGATGGCGATGGGCCATGTGATCCTGCGCGAATACCACCTTGACCGGCAGGTGCCCTATTTCGAGGATTACACCCGCAAATATTCCGACTTTCCGCTGTTGGTGCGACTGGAAGAAAAGGACGGGCGGTTGATCGCGGGCCGCATGTTGCGGGCGGCGGATTTTGCCGACGGGTTGGCAGAAGCGATCAACCCGGACAGGAAGACGGTGGGCATCGACGTGAAAAGCGGCAAGGTCGTGGTGCCCAATGGCTCGATCGGCTTTCGTTGGGGGCAGGACGGCAAGTGGAACTTGGAGGAACAGGCCGCCGGGTCCGAGATCGAGTTGAAAGGCACGCTGATCCTTGATCAGGATCGCGACGATGTGGTGGGCGTCGATTTCCCCTATTTCGGCGGTGAGGCGCATGAGCATTTCGTGGCCGACAAGCGCGGTGCCGTGCTGACGCGCAATGTTCCGGTCAAGCGGCTGGCCCTGAAGGGCGGCGAAGCGCTGGTGACCACGGTGTTCGATCTGTTTTGCGCCAATTACGGGTTGGACCGGGGCTTGGGCGGCGAGAATGTGGCGATGTCCTTCGATGACGATCAGCCCTTCACCCCGGCTTGGGCCGAACGCATCACCGGGGTAAAGCGGGACCGCATCATCGCGGTGGCGCGTGAATTCGCCACCAATGCCGAAAAGACCAATGGCAAGTCGATGGTGATTTTGGGCGCCGGGCTGAACCATTGGTATCACATGGATATGGCCTACCGGGGCATCATCAACATGTTGGTGATGTGCGGTTGTGTGGGCCAGTCAGGCGGCGGTTGGTCGCATTATGTGGGGCAGGAAAAGCTGCGCCCGCAGACTGGCTGGACGGCGCTGGCCTTCGCGCTGGACTGGAAC
>JBATAV010000554.1:0-5310 GCA_049662025.1 Paracoccaceae bacterium
GGCTACAGCCCGCCGTGTGCGCCCAGCACACCCCCGGCCAGCGCCACGACCGATACCCCCAGCAGGACCCGGTGCAGCCGCAAGACCAGCGCAAAGGTGCGCTCGGGGTCCGCAGCAGCACGGGCGCGGAACCAGCGGTGGAGGAACAATGGCTCGGCCACGAACAGAACGAAAGTGAACAGCGCCCAGACCGCCACCATCAGATGCAGCCACCAATGCCTTGGGTCGGCGTAGAGCGCCAAACCGTCCATCTCCGACAGCATCCACAGCCCCGAGAGTCCCGCGACCAGCGTCGAGAACCGCGCCTGCACGGCAAAACGATTCTCGATCGCCTCGAACATGGCCAGCCGCTCGGCTGCGGGCAGCCGCATCAACGCGGGCAGGATCACCAGCGTCACCATGCCGACCCCGCCGATCCAGTGCACCAGCGCCAGCACATGCACCGCCCGCGCCATGACATAGGCATCCATCCGTTGGCCCCTTTTCCCCTTCATCCGCACAAAGCCCCCTGCCCCACCCGCCGTCAAGCCTGCCAAGGCTGGACAACAGCGCCAACCGGCGGCAAGAGATCGGCCATGACCGCGCCCTACCGCCCCTTGACCGCCGTGCTGTGGATGACCGGCTCGATCGCCGCCTTCACGGCCATGGCGATTGCCACCCGCGCGGTAAAATCCACCCATGACACGTTCGAGATTCTGGCCTTCCGCTCGATCATCGGGGTGGGTCTGGTGCTGGCATTGGCCTTTGCCACCGGACGCCTGCGACGCATCACCGCACAGCGCCTGCCCAGCCATTTCTTGCGCAACACGGTGCATTTCACCGGCCAGGCGCTGTGGTTCTGGGCGCTGACCCAGATCCCCCTCGCGCAGGTCTTCGCGCTGGAGTTCACCTCGCCGCTGTGGGTGATCCTCTTGGCGCCGCTTGTGCTGGGAGAGGTCCAGACCCGCACCCGCCTGATCGCCGCCGCCATCGGCTTTGGCGGCATCCTGCTGGTGGCGAACCCCGATTTCGGTCACATCCAGCCGGGTGTCATGGCCGCCGCCGGGTGTGCGGTGTTCTTTGCGCTGTCGATGATGCTGACCAAACGGCTGACCCGGAACGAGGATATTCTGGCGATCCTGTTCTGGATGTGCCTGTTGCAAACCGGCTTTGGCCTGGCGCTGTCGTTGCGCGACGGTGCCTTGACCCTGCCAACGGGCCAGACCCTGCCCTGGCTGGCGCTGATCGGGCTGGCGGGGGTGACCGCGCATCTGTGCCTGACCCGTGCGCTGCAACTGGCCCCGGCGTCCTTTGTCGGCCCGATCGACTTTGCCCGCCTGCCGCTGATCGCGGTCATCGGCGCTGTCTTCTATGACGAGCCGCTGACCCTGGGCCTGGCTTTTGGTGCGGGCCTGATCCTGGCGGCGAACTGGCTGTCGATCCGGTCGGAAACCCGTGCGCCCACGCAACAATCCCGACCTCACGAATCCGTGACGCGGCGTCATTGATTGACCGATTCCGATCCCCATTCTAGCCTGACCGGGAGGGAAGTCCTTTTGCAGGGATGAGGAAAATGAAACGTATTCTGATGACGACTGCGGCGACGGTCGCCTTTGCCGGGGCAGCACAGGCCGGCGGCATCGACCGCTCGGGCCAGGGCTTGGGCGCGCTTTGGGAAACCGGCCGCTATGCTGAGTTGACCTTCGGCTCGATCACGCCCTCGGTGGACGGGACCGATCTTCTGGGTGGGCCGACCGGCAGCGTTGCCAACGACTATTTGCAGATCGGCCTCAGCTACAAGTTCGACATCAACGACAAGCTGTCCTTCGCCCTGATCCTGGACCAGCCGTTCGGGGCGGACGTTGTCTATGCGCCGACCTCGCCGCTGCTGGGTGGCACGGTTGCGGATGCCTCGGCCACCTCGCTGACCGGGATCATGCGCTACAAGATGGGCAGCGGCTTTTCGGTTCATGGCGGTGTGCGCGCCGACAAGGCCGATGCCTTCGTCAATCTGGGCGGGTTGGCCTATGGCCCGCTGAACGGCTACAACGTCACGCTCGACAGCGACATGGCCCCTGGCTATGTGGTTGGTTTCGCCTATGAAAAGCCGGAAATCGCGCTGCGGGTCGCGCTGACCTACAACTCGGCGATCAAGCATTCCTTCAACACGGTCGAGCGTATCGGCGCGGTTCAGGTCGCCCCCGGCTCGGTGACGGACGTGGACCTGCCGCAAAGCGTCAACCTCGACTTCCAGTCGGGCGTTGCCAAGGACACGCTGGTATTCGGTCAGATCCGCTGGGTCGACTGGTCCAGCTTCCGTCTCGACCCGATCTTCTTCACCACCGCCGCCGGCAGTGGCCTGATCGATCTTGAAGACACCACCACCTTCACACTGGGGGTCGGACGCCGCTTCAACGAGCATTGGGCGGGGTCGATCTCGGTCCTCTATGAGGACAGGGGTGATCCCCTGGTCTCGCCGCTGGCGCCGACCACCGGCAAGCTGGGCCTGACCATCGGCGCCAGCTACACCAAGGACAACATGAAGATCTCGATGGGCATCAACTACACCGAACTGGGCGATGCCCAGCCGGAAACCGGCACGCCCGACACTGCCCGCGCCAACATGACCAGCAACTCGGCCATCGGCGTCGGCGTCAAGGTCGGCTGGTCGTTCTGATCGGTTTCCATGGCTCTGATACGGTCCGAGACTGACCGTGAAACCCCGCCCCTGATCCGGGCGGGGTTTTTCATTGCCCACCCCGGCCCGCAAGGCTAACAACGGGGCCGGAACCGAAGGGCAGCCGCCATGATCTACGCCTCAGCCGATGCCTACCGCGCGGCGTCTCACAAGCGCGTCATGCTGTTCGGCATGTCGGGCCTGGGCAAGACGCATCTTTCGGCCATGCTGCGCGATGCGCCGCGGGGTCAGGGCGGCGGCTGGTTCCATTACTCGGTCGATTACCGCATCGGCACCCGCTACATGGGCGAGTACATCGCCGACATGTTCAAGCGCGAGGCGATGAAGCAGCCGGTGCTGCGCGAACTGCTGCTGTCCGACAGCGTCTATATCGCCTCGAACATCACGTTTTCCAATCTGGCACCCCTGTCGACCTATCTGGGCAAGCCGGGCGATCCGGCCAAAGGTGGCCTGCCCTTTGCCGAATACGTCAAACGTCAGGAGCAGCACCGCGAGGCGGAAATCGCCGCCAGCCTGGACACCGCGCGCTTCATCGACCGCGCCGAAGATCTGTATGGCTACCGCGATTTCATCTGCGATACCTCGGGCTCGATCTGCGAGGTGGTGGATGCCGACAACCCCGACGACCCGGTGATGCGGCAACTGGCGGACAGTCTGCTGCTGGTCTGGATCAAGGGCTCGGACGCGCACCGCGATGAGTTGATCCGCCGTTTTGACCACGCGCCGAAGCCGATGTATTACCGGCCCGACTTCCTGGCCGACCTCTGGGCCGAATACCTTGGCGCCCTGGGCCAGACCGAAGCCCAGGTCGACCCCGACGCCTTCCTGCGCTTTGGCTATGCGCGTCTGCTGGAGCACCGCAAGCCGCGCTACGGCGCCATGGCGCGCTGGGGCGTCACCGTCACCGCCGAAGAGGTGGCGCAGGTCCGCACCCCGGCCGACTTCGACGATCTGATCGCCCGCGCGATTGACCGCAGCACGACCGCCGCCTAAACCACGCCTTCCCCAAGGACTGATCCATGCCCATCACCCTGCCCGAGACCCTTCCCGCCTTTGACGTGCTGCGCGGCGAGGGCGTCATGGTGATGTCGCCCGACCGCGCTGCGCATCAGGACATCAGGCCGCTGCGGATCGGTCTGCTGAACCTGATGCCGAAGAAGATCCAGACCGAGAACCAGTTCGCCCGGCTGATCGGCGCCACGCCCCTGCAGATCGACTTCCAGTTGATCCGGATGAGCGAGCACCAGACCAAGACCACCGCCGCCGAACATATGGAGACCTTCTACCGCCCTTTTCAGGAGGTGAAGGACGAAAAGTTCGACGGCCTCATCATCACCGGTGCGCCGATCGAACACCTCGCCTTCGAAGACGTCACCTACTGGGACGAGCTGTGCGAAGTGATGGACTGGACCCAGACCCATGTGCAGTCCACCTTCGGCGTCTGCTGGGGCGGCATGGCGATGATCAACCACTTTCACGGCGTCAGCAAACACATGCTGCGCGCCAAGGCTTTTGGCTGTTTTCGCCACCGCAACCTCTGCCCCACCTCGCCCTATCTGCGCGGGTTCTCGGATGATTTCGTGATTCCCGTGTCGCGCTGGACCGAGATGAAGCAGCCCGAGATCGACATGGCCCCCGGCCTGCGCACGCTTCTGGGCTCCGACGAGGTCGGCCCCTGCCTGATCGAAGACCCAAGCCACCGCGCGCTTTATATCTTCAACCATTTTGAGTATGACAGCGACACGCTGAAGCAGGAATATGACCGCGATGTGGCCAATGCCACGCCAATCAACGTGCCGATGAACTACTATCCCGACGACAATCCGTCGCGTCCGCCGCTGAACCGCTGGCGCAGCCACGCCCACCTGCTTTATGGCAACTGGATCAACGAGATCTACCAGTCCACGCCGTTCGATCTTGCGCAGATCGGCGGCTAGCCCATACTCGCGCCAACCCGACGGAGGACGCCATGAACCTGCCCTTTGACGGCGCAATCAGCCGCTATTTCCGCGAAAGCGCCCCGAAAGAGGTGCGAAAGGCGATCGAGAAAGGCGGCAAGGACGACATCCTGACCAAGTCCTACCCCTATGACGAAGAGATGAAGGGCAAGGACTACGACTCCGCTATGAAGGCGCTGCAGATCGAGCTGGTCAAGATGCAGGCCGACATCAAAGCCACCGGCAAGCGCCTGGTGGTGCTGTTCGAGGG
The DNA here is from genome assembly GCA_049662025.1 of Paracoccaceae bacterium. Lineage (GTDB taxonomy): Bacteria > Pseudomonadota > Alphaproteobacteria > Rhodobacterales > Rhodobacteraceae > Pseudogemmobacter. The sequence continues at coordinate 4,886 of JBATAV010000554.1, forward strand.
CCGCGACGCTGCCGGCAAGGGCGGCACCATCAAGGCGCTGACCGAGAACCTGAACCCCCGCGTCGCCGCCGTGGTTGCCTTGCCCAAACCCACCGACCGCGAATCCGCGCAATGGTATTTCCAGCGCTACATCGACTGGCTGCCCGCTAGGGGCGAGATCGCGCTGTTCGACCGCAGCTGGTACAACCGCGCGATGATCGAGCATGTCTTCGGCTTCTGCACCGCCGATCAACGCGCGAAGTTCTTTCGCCAACTGCCTGAATTCGAAGACATGATCGTGGACGATGACATCGTCTTCCTGAAGCTCTGGCTCGAAGTCGGCCGGGCCGAACAACTGAAGCGGTTCCTTGACCGTGAGGCCGATCCCTTGAAGCAATGGAAGCTGTCGCCGATAGACATCGACGGTCTGCCGAAATGGGATGACT
>JBATAV010000555.1:0-1784 GCA_049662025.1 Paracoccaceae bacterium
GCGCATCACTGCCCCAAGGGCGTTCGTCCCGCCCATATGCCCACAGACGCGCCGTGGCCGTCTTGCCGGTGCCGGGTGCCAGCATGTTCACCGGAGTATCATCTGCGAAGATGGCCTGTCCGGCCAGCACGTGGCGGCCGATGGCATCTGCCAGCGGTTCCAACAGGGTCGTGGACTTGCCGACCCAGTCCGCCAAGGTCGAGCGGTCCAGGTCCAGACCGTCTCGTTCGAAGATCTGGCTCTGTCGGTAGAGCGGCAGGTGATCGGCGTATTTGTTGACCAACACGTGCGCCAGCAGGCCGGGACCCGGACGCCCGCGTTCAATCGGGCGCGACGGTAAAACTGCCTGCGTGAACGCCTCGCAGCCGGAACATGCGAAGCGCGGCCGCACAATGCGGTTCACGATGAACCGGCCGGGCACATACTCCAGCTCTTCAGTCACATCCTCACCCAGGCGGCGCAGTGCGCCACCACAATGCGCGCAATCGTCGTCGCCGGTGGTCAGCTCGATCTCCTGGCGCGGAATATGGTCGGGGATCGGCCGACGCTTTGGCTTGCCCTTCGGTTCCTCATCGGGAAGCCGGAGCTTCGCCGTCATCTTGGCGACCGCGATCTCGCTGGCTTCAAGGGCCAGCTGAAGCTGCTCGATCGTCTCGGACGAAGGGCCGAATCTGTGGCTGCGATGCCCCGCCAGCTGGTGGCGCAGCTTCTCGATCAGCATCGCCTGTGACTTCACCTCGGCCAGCAAAAGGGCCGTGAAGCGGCGCAGTTCATCGGGATCTTCCGGTAGGGATCTGGGCACATCGAGCATGGCCAATCATAGCAAATCAAGGCCATCACGGGAATCCCGGACGTGCTGCCCGGGGTGTTTTACCCCGCCTTGAGCGGCTTCCAGCTGCGTTGCGGCAAGCGCCAGTCGATCCCCTCCAGCAGCACCGCCAACTGCGCCGCTGTAAGTGCGATCTTGCCTTCCTTCGCCAAGGGCCAGACAAACCGGCCCTTCTCCAGCCGCTTGCTGAACAGACACGCGCCTTGCCCGTCCCACCAGATGATCTTGATCAGATCGCCGCGCCGACCGCGAAAGACGAACATGTGTCCGGCGAACGGGTCCTGCTTCAGGGTCTGCTCCGCCTGGGCCGCCAGTGTCGTGAACCCTCGGCGCATGTCGGTCACGCCAGCCGCCAGCCAAACCCGCGTGTTTACCGGAACCGGGATCATCCTGACAGGCCACGGATCAGCCGCGCCAGCGCCTCGGGATCATAGGCACCCACGATCCGCAGCCGGTGACCGCCTGCAACGCTGATCTCGATCGTGCCTGGCGTCGGCGCAGGATCAGGCGAAGAAGATGTATCCTCGCTCTCTGCTCGACCGACAATCTCAACCGGCAGGAAACAGGCCGCATCCATCGCGCTCGCCTCGATCACAGGCTCCGCTTCCGGCGCATAGCGCGGGTCACGCAACCACTTGAAAACCATGTTGGCATTCATCGCGTAGCGACGTGCAACCTGCGCTACGGAAACGCCCGGAGCCGTCGTCTGGAAACAGATCGACCGCTTCTCCTCGTCCGTCCACAACCGCTTCGTCCGACGCGCCATCAACCGCCCCAAAGTGTCCGCTATCCAGAGCGGACACTATCGAACACTCTCTATCACGGCAGAGGGTAATCCCCCCCGAAAGTAAGGGGCTGCAGAAGTAGAATTTTCTCGGCAAGATGAACGAGGAGATTTCGAATGAAGACAAGCAGATACACTGAGCCGCAGATCATCGCGATCCTGCGGAAGGCC
>JBATAV010000556.1:0-2153 GCA_049662025.1 Paracoccaceae bacterium
CCTTCATCTTGGTCCAAATATCCTCAGGGGGGTCCGGGGGGGCAGACAGCCACCCCGGCGCTGTCACCCAGCGCGCCGCCCGGCACTTGCGCCCAACGGAAACACCTTGGCCGGGTTCAGCAACCACGCCGGGTCGAACACATCCTTCACCCGCATCTGCGCCTCCATATCCTCCGGCGCAAACTGCACCGCCATCAGATCGCGCTTCTCGATCCCCACCCCATGCTCCCCGGTCAGACAACCGCCCACCTCGACACACAGCTTCAGGATCTCGGCCCCAAACGCCTCGCAGCGCTCCAGATCGCCGGGCTTGTTGGCATCATACAGGATCAAGGGGTGCATGTTGCCATCGCCAGCATGGAACACATTGCCCACATCCAGCCCGAATTCCGCACTCATCTCGCCAATCCGCCGCAACACCAACGGCAAGGCAGACACCGGAATCGTCCCGTCCAGACACATGTAATCGTTGATCTGCCCCATCGCGCCAAAGGCGCTCTTGCGCCCCAGCCAGATCCGCCGCGCCTGATCCTCATCCGCCGCCTCGCGGAATTCCACCGGGTCATGCGCCAGCGCAATCGCCTTGATCCGTGCCAATTGCTCGGCAATCTCGGCGTCAGACCCTTCCACCTCGATGATCAGCAACGCCTCGCAATCGGGATAGCCAGCCTTGGCAAAAGCCTCGGTCGCGCGAATGCAGGGCCGGTCCATGAACTCGATCGCCACCGGCAATATCCCCGCCCGGATGATGTCGGCCACGCAAGCTCCCGCCACCTCGTTCGAGTTGAACCCCACCAGCACCGGCCGCGCACCCTCAGGCTTCGGCAGAATCCGCAAGACCGCCTCGGTCACCACCCCCAACTGCCCTTCCGAGCCGCAAACCACCCCCAACAGGTCCAGCCCGCCCGGCTCTCCCCAAGGCCCGCCCAGCGTCACCACCGTGCCATCCATCTGCACCAGGGTAACGCCCAGCAGATTGTTCGTCGTCACCCCGTATTTCAGACAATGCGCCCCGCCAGAGTTCATTGCGATATTGCCGGCAATCGCACAGGCCAGCTGGCTGGAGGGATCGGGCGCATAAAAGAACCCCTCCGCCTCGACCGCCCCGGTCACGCTCAGGTTGGTCCGCCCGGCCTCGACGTGGATAAAGCGGTTGTCGTAATCCACCGCCAGCACCGCATTCATCCGCGCCACCCCCAACACCACGGAATCCGCCGTCGGCATCGCCCCCCCGGCCAGCGAGGTGCCAGAGCCGCGCGGCACCACCGGCACGCCCTCTTCCCAACAGACCCGAAGCGCCGCAGAAACTTCCGCCGTCGTGCGCGGCAAGATCACCGCCAAGGGCAAACAGCGATAGGCCGCCAGCGCGTCGCATTCATAGGCGCGGGTCTCGGCCTCCTCCTCGATCACCGCATCGTCCGGCAAGACCGCGCGCAGCCGTGCCAGAATGCGCGCCTTCTTGCCCATCACGACCGGGCTGGGCAGTGGCATGTCCATGACGATCCCCCTCAAATTGGTAAAATGATATAACCACAGCCCGGCGCGAACAACGACTTTCTCGCTTCATCGCAGCCTTCCGCCAGCAACCCGCGACGGATGCCTTGCATCCCGCCGCCCACCCCGGCTACCCATGCCGCATGGACTGGCTCAAGATCATACACATCCTTTGCGTCATGGGCTGGATGACCTCCATCTTCGCCGTCCCCCGCGCCCTGATCTACTGGAAACGCGACTGGGCAGCCTCGGGCAAATTCGGCCCCCTCGGCGATCTGACCATCCGGCTCTACCGCTTTTCCGCTGGCCTCGCCGTCATCGCCATCGCCACCGGGCTGTGGCTCGCCTGGGGCGTCTGGGGCTTTCAGCCCTGGGTGCATCTCAAACTGGCGCTCGTCACCCTTCTGGCCGCGCATTACATCTGGACCGGAGTCCTCGTCGCCCGTGCCCGCCGCGGCATCTTCGCCCAGTCCGAGATGTATCTGCGCATCTTCAACGAAATCAGCGTGATCGGCGTGATTGCCATCCTCTGGGTCGTGGTCGTCAAGCCGTTCTGACGACCGGCGTCGCCCCCACCCCAGCGCCCGACAGCCGCGCCCCCGTGGTCGTCTGCATCAACCCGTCCCCTGCCACGGCCTCGCCAGCAACCAAGATCCGCC
>JBATAV010000557.1:0-1844 GCA_049662025.1 Paracoccaceae bacterium
GCGTCCAGCTCGGCCGCCACGTCCGCCCCGCCGATCAGATGGTGGGGGATGCCTGCCGAGGTGAGCCTTTCGGACAATCCGCGCGCCGGATCCTGACCGGCGCAAAGGACCACGGCATCGACCGCAATCTCCTCTGCCCCCAGACGGTCCGGGCCGTGGCTGAGCTGCAGGCCTCTGGGCGTGATGGCTTCGTAATTCACCCCTCCGATCATCTTCACACCCTTGGCCGCCAGAGTGGCGCGGTGAATCCAGCCGGTGGTCTTGCCAAGATGGCGACCCGGCTTTTCGGCCTTGCGCTGCAACAGCCAGACCTGCCGCGCCGGTTTTTCGGGCTGCGGCTCGGTCAGGCCACCGCGCGAGTCCCAAGGGGTTGAAACCCCCCATTCGCGGCGCCAGAGGGCAGGGTGCTCGGTCGGGCTGTCGCCCTGGTGGACGAGGAACTCCGCCACATCAAAGCCGATGCCGCCCGCGCCGATGATGGCGACGCGCGGCCCGACCGGCGCGCCTTGCAGAACCTCGAGATAGCTCAGCACGGTGGCGCCGGGATCGGTCGGGATGCCGGGGTCGCGCGGGGTGACACCGGTGGCAAGGATGACCTCGTCATGGCCTTGCAGATCCGCTGCGGTGGCGGTTTTGCCAGAGTGCAGGGTGATGTTGGGGTGATCTAGCTGGTGGGTGAACCAGTCGATCAGCCCGCGGAATTCTTCCTTGCCGGGGATGGTGGCGGCAAGGTGCAACTGCCCGCCGGGTCTGGCGGCGGAGTCAAAAAGCGTGACCTTGTGGCCCCTTTGCGCGGCCGTGATCGCAGCCGCCATGCCGGCAGGGCCGGCGCCGACCACGGCGATGGTTTTCGGCGCGGTGGCAGGGGTAAGCGGCAGTTCGGTTTCATGGGCGGCGCGCGGGTTGACCAGGCAGCTGGCCAGTTTGCCGGCAAAGGTATGGTCAAGGCAGGCCTGATTGCAGGCAATGCAGGGCGCGATGTCGCGCGCCCGGCCCGCCGCCGCCTTGGCGATGAAATCGGCGTCGGCCAGCCAGGGCCGGGCCATTGACACCATGTCGGCGGTGCCGTTCGCCAGCAGGTCTTCGGCCACCTGCGGCGTGTTGATGCGGTTGGAGGTGATGACGGGGATCGTGACCTCGGGGCGGAGTTTCGCCGTGAGGTGGGCAAATGCCGCGCGCGGGACCGAGGTGGCGATGGTGGGGATGCGCGCCTCGTGCCAGCCGATGCCGGTGTTGATCAGGCTGGCCCCGGCGGCCTGCACGGCCTTTGCCAGTAGGACAACCTCGTCCCAGGTTGATCCGTCGGGGATCAGGTCGATCAGGGAAAGCCGATAGATCAGGATCGCATCTGGCCCCATCGCGGCGCGACAGCGGCGCACCACCTCGACCGGCAGCGCCATGCGGCTTTCGTATGGCCCGCCCCAGCGGTCGGTGCGCCTGTTGGTGTGGGTGACAAGGAACTGGTTGAGGAAATAACCCTCCGAGCCCATCACCTCGACCCCGTCATAGCCGGCCTCCAAGGCGCGGGTGGCGGCGGTGGCGATGTCGGCAATCTGTTTTTCGATGCCCGCTTCGTCGAGTTCGCGTGGCGGGAAGGGCGAGATCGGCGATTTGATCGGGGAAGGCGCGACGCAATCCTTGGAATAGGCATAGCGGCCCGCGTGCAGGATCTGCATCGCGATATGGCCGCCTTCCGCGTGGACGGCATCGGTGACGCTGCGCTGATTGGCGATGTCTTTTTCACTGAAAAGCCCCGCCGCACCCGGAAAGACTCCGCCTTCGCGGTTGGGCGCCATGCCGCCGGTGACGATCATCCCGGCGCCGCCGCGGGCGCGGGCGGCGTA